>QEUZ01000426.1 GCA_003577355.1 Chloroflexota bacterium
TCGTTCCTCAACCCCAGCCGCCCGGTGGCGGTGCGCGCCCGCAACAACCCCTGCAACCGCATCTACAACGTGGTCATGCTGGCGCTGGCGCCGGTCATGCCGGAACAGGTGATGGCCGCTGGCGACGACACGACCAACGCCATCGGCATGGGCTACCAGAGCGAGGACGCCTACCACGTGTATATGGAAGTGGTCGGCGGCGGCTGGGGCGCCTGCGCCAGCGCCGATGGGGCCGATGTGGTCGATGCGCCGATTGCCAACTGCAGCAACATCCCGGTCGAAGCGCTGGAGGTCGAGTACCCCTTCATGCAGGTGGAGGAGTACGGCATGCGCCGCGGCTCAGCCGGAGCAGGCCAGTATCGCGGCGGCATGGGCGTGCGGCGCGTCTACCGCATCCTGGACGACAACGCCAGCTTCAACTGCTACTCCGACCGCCACCGCATCGCCCCTTGGGGCCTCTTCGGCGGCCAGCCCGGCGCGCCCTCCCGCTTCCTGGTCGAACGCGGCGGCGAGGTGCTCACCGTTCCCTCTAAAGCCAACTTCCCCCTGAAGAAGGGCGACCGCCTGGTCATCGAAACTGCCGGTGGCGGCGGCTTCGGCCACCCCCGCGAGCGCAACCCGGCGGCCGTGCTGCGCGACCTGGCGGACGGCTACGTCACAGCGGAGGAAGCGCGCGAGGTGTATGGGGTGGATGTGGCCGCGCACAGAGGGTGATGCGCTGCTGATGCGACTGGCTACCGCTTACCTGCCCTGCTGCTCCGCCTGGACACGCGCCCGGGCTACCACCTTGCCCTCGTTGAACGCCTGGCGGCGTTGGGCGATCTCGTCGGGCGTCAGCCGCGCGGCGTTGTCGTAGTCCAGTTTCCAGGTTGGGTCGTCGCTCCAGCGTTGCGGGGAGCGGACGATTGTCCGCGGGGCGGTGGCTGTTTCCAGTGTCTGCAGCGCCAGTTCCAGGGTTGCCGCTTGCGACGCGGGGTCGAACGGCTTGCCGGCCGAGTTGCCGAGCGGGAAGTCGCTGAAGACGTAGCGTGGCACGCCGCAGTGGGCGACGATGTCGAGCGCGCAGCCCATGATGACCGTCGGGATGCCCTCCGCTTCCAGGTGGCGCGCGAGCAGACTCACGGTCTGGTGGCAGACTGGTCAGGTCGGCACGAACAGGGCGACATCGGCAGCATCCTCCCGACAGCGGCGTAGCAGCTCCGGCGCGTCGACCTGCATCGTCACGCGCTGGCTGCGGTTGGTCGGCGCGCCGTGGAAGCGTGGCGTCAGCGCCCCGATCCGCCCACGCGCGACCGCGAGCTGGAGCTGGGTGAGTGGGAACCAGGTGTTGGGGTCGGCGGCGGTGGTGTGCGCGCGGTCGTAGGTGAGATGCGCGATGCGCACGTCGGGGTTGCCCGCGGCCGGCGCGGAGTAGACCCGGAAGAACTTGGCCGCAGCGTTGTACGTTGCCCCCGGTCCCTGCTCGCCTGCCTGCGGCTCGTACAGCGCGGCGGTCGTGATCAGCGCCAGGCGTGCAGTCGCCAGCGACTTCGCCAGGGGCGTGAATGGCACGTCGTCGAAGTGCGCCCAGCGATACGGGTTGTTGAACCCGAGCGCCAGGTAGTAGTCGCGGGTGCGCTGGATGTATGCGACCGGCTCGTCCAGGTCGGGTGAGTGCGTCATCGGCGCCTCCGCTGCGGTACATCGGTCTGACGATCTTGTACCACGCGGCAGCCTTCCCGACACCGGCCCCGTCGCACGCCAACGCGCATTCGCCCGAAACGATGCTCTGGGGAAGACATCTCCTTGTGGAACGACGTAGCCGGTATGACTTTACGTCGTGCAACCGGCGCACACCACGCCTCATGGGCGCTGTACATGGGTCATACTTGCCGTAGTGTGCTGTGCGACGATGTGTGACATGTTGACATGTATTGAAGGAAGGCGTGGGCAATGGCGCGGGTGAGCCTGGTCCCAGAGACGGAACTGACGCCGGGGGTGCGCTGCTACATTGGCCAGACGGCGGACGGCGTGCTGCAAGGGCTGGGTGGCCACCGGCCGGAGCTGGCCGAACGCTGGCTGGCGCTCTACCTGCCGCTGTGCCGCGAGGACGGCGCGCTGCCCCTGGAGCTCAAGGAGCTGGTGCGCTTCCAGATCGCTGGGTATTACGGCTGCGACTACTGCCGCGGCTTCATCGTGCCGCTGGCCGCCGAGCGTGGCGTGACCTGCGACAAGCTGGCCTACGTGCTGACGCCGGACGACCCTGACGCGCCGCTGAGCGAGGTGGAGCGCGACATGTTGCGCTTCACCCTGGCAATGGCGACCGGCAAGGGGGAGCTCACTGATGCTGATTTCAGCGCGGTACGCCGCCACTTCACCGAAGCGCAGTTGGTGGAGCTTGGCTTTCTGGCGGCGCTGCTGATCGGCTACGGCCGTTTCACGATCACCGGGTTCGGCCTCGTCGAATAGCGGCGAGTCGCGTGCCGGTGTGCCTTGCGCTCATCGACGCCCGCTACAGAAAGGACATCCACCCATGACCGCGCGCGGACCCTGGCTGCACGAACGGCGCTGGCCGGAGATCGAGGAGTACCTGAGGCAGGACGACGTGGCGCTGCTGCCGGTCGGCTCGGTCGAGCAGCACGGCCGCCACTTGCCGGTGATGACCGACGCAGCCGAGGCGATTGCCGTGGCAGTCGGGGCTGGGGAGCGGGCGAAGGTGCTGGTCGCTCCGCCGATCTGGTACGGCTGGACGCCGCACCACATGGGCTATCCCGGCACCCTCACCCTGCGGGCAGAGACCCTCACCGCCATCGTCGAGGATGTCTGCCAGAGCCTGATCTATCACGGGTTCAACCGGGTGGTCGTGATCAACGGCCACCGCGTCGCCAACCTGCCGCCGATCGAGATCGCGGCGGTCAAAGTGCGTAACCGTACCGGCGGCCGCATCCTGATCTACGACCTGGCCCTCAGCGCCCGCCGCGAGATCGCCGAGATCACCAGCGGCGAGCCGGGCGCCGTCGGCCACGCGTGCGAGGATGAGACCTCCCAGATGCTGCACTCCTACGGCCACCTGGTCGCCATGGACGAAGCGCGCCGCGCCGTCCATCTGGCGGAGGGCGCGTTCTCCTACGGCACGTTCGCTTCGGCCGACCCGTCCGCGCCGGCCTTGAACCTGGTCTGGGCTGGTACGACCCCGGCTGAATACGCTGCGCGGACTGCCGCAACCGGCGGGGCAGG
>QEUZ01000427.1 GCA_003577355.1 Chloroflexota bacterium
GCGCACCGCCGCCAGGTTCGAGGGCGTCACATCCTGGAGCAAGTTGGCAGTGTGGTACGTCTCGCGGAACGTCAGAATGGTCGCGAACATGCCCGTTCCGAACGCTGCGTATAACTGCCGTAACACGTTTTGCAGCGCCGTCGCACGCGGGATCAGGTGGCGCGGGATCGCGTCCATGGAGACGGCCGTCACTGGCATCATCACCATGCCCATTTCCATGCCACGGATGAGCAGCGTGAGACGTGGGATGTCTGCGGGCCACACTTCGCCGGTTGGGAGATCTACCACCTCAAGGGGTCACCAGTTGACCCGAACCGGATCTATGCGTCGCAATCGAGCGGCTGGTTCGGCCAGACGATCCAGCGCTCCGACGATGGCGGCCAGACGTGGAACCCGGTCGGCAACGAGTTCAGCTACGTTGGCAATCCCGGCACTCACCAGTGGTACGACGGCACCCAGCACCCCTGGGAGTTCAACCGTGTCTGGCACATGGAGCCATCGCTGACCGACCCAGATACCGTGTATGCCGGCGTCGAGGACGCAGCCCTCTTCAGGTCGACCGATGGAGGGCAGACCTGGCACGAGCTCGCCGGCCTGCGCGATGTCAAGGGCCACCTCTGGCAGCCGGGCGCTGGCGGGATGTGCCTGCATACGATCGTGCTTGACCCGAACGACGCGAACCGCATGTTCGTCGCGATCTCGGCAGCCGGTGCGTTCCGTTCCACCGACGGCGGCGTCACCTGGGCGCCGGTGAACCGTGGCCTGCTTTCCCCATACGAGCTGCCCGACCCAACTGCCGATGTCGGCCACTGTGTCCACAGCATCGCGATGCATCCCTCCCGGCCGAACGTCCTCTACATGCAGAAGCACTGGGACGTGATGCGCAGTGACGATGCTGGCGATTCGTGGCACGAGGTGAGCGGCAACCTGCCGAGCGACTTCGGGTTCCCGATCGCCGTTCATGCCCACGAACCGGAGACGATCTATGTCGTGCCGATCAAGAGCGACTCCGAGCACTTCCCGCCGGAGGGCAAGCTGCGGGTCTATCGTAGCCGCAGCGGCGGCAACGAGTGGGAAGCGCTGACGAACGGGTTGCCGCAGCAGGATTGCTATGTCAACGTGCTGCGTGACGCGATGGCGGTCGACAAGCTCGATTCGTGCGGCATCTACTTCGGCACCACCGGCGGGCAGGTCTATGCCTCGGCCGACTCTGGCGACAGCTGGAAGCCGATCGTGCGCGACCTTCCGGCGGTTGTCTCAGTGGAAGTGCAGACGTTGCAATGATCCGCGTGGAACTGCCGTATCACCTGCGGAACCTGGCGCGGGTCGAGCGCGAAGTGCAACTACATGTCGACGGGCCAGTCACCCAGCAGTCGATCCTCGACGCGTTGGAAGCGGCCTACCCGATGCTGCGCGGCACGATTCGCGACCACACGACCAAGCAGCGCCGGCCGTTCTTGCGCTTTTTCGCCTGCGCGCAGGACCTCTCGCACGAACCGCCCGATGCGCCGCTGCCCGACCCGGTGGTGCGTGGCGAAGAGCCGTTTTCCGTCGTCGGTGCGATGGCGGGCGGCTGAGTCGTTGCGCGCGTCAACGCCCACGTAAGCACAGCAATGCACCTGCCCGTGGCTAGGCAGGTGCATGCTCATTTCTGGCTCTTGACATCGGCGGCAGGGTCCAGTATTTTAGAGATCGCTTATTTAAGAAAGGACTTTATTGCATGGTCACGGCTAGCGAGCTGGATACGACGTTTGCGGCGCTCGCCAACCCGACGCGGCGGGCCATCCTGGCGCGGCTGGCGCAGGGTGAAGCGACGGTGTCCGAGCTTGCCGAGCCGTTTGCGATGACGTTGCCGGCTATCTCTCAGCACCTGAAGGTGCTTGAGAAGGCCGGGCTGATTACGCGTGGCCGGGATGCCCAGTGGCGACCGTGCCGCCTTGAGGCCGGGCCGCTCAAGGAGGCTGCCGCATGGATTGAGCAGTACCGCATGTTCTGGGAAGCACGCCTTGACCGCCTCGATGCCTACCTGGCGGAGTTGCAGCAGCAGCGCCGGGAGAGCGACCCCCAACAGGAAGGTGACTGACACGATGAGCCAGACAATGACGCCACCCGCTGGCGCCCTTACCGAACTGACCTTGACGCGCCTGATCGACGCACCGCGTGAACTTGTCTACGCCGCCTGGACCGACCCGAAGCAGATTGCGCTGTGGTGGGGGCCACACTACTTCACTGTCCCATCCTGCCGCGCGGATGTGCGTGTCGGGGGCGAACTGCAGATCGTGATGCGCGGCCCCAGCGGCACAGTTGGCACGATCACCGGCATCTATCGCGAGGTCGCTCCGCCTGAACGACTGGTCTACACAACGCGGGTGATGGAGGACGAACGCGGCGTCCCACTGTTCGAAGGACGCACGACCCTCACCCTGGCTGACGAGGGCGGCAAGACGCGCCTGACGCTGTTCTTGGAGGTTATCTCGGTGCAACCGGCTGCGATGGCAGCGCTCGCCGGTACGGAAGCGGGCTGGAACCAGGCGCTGGATCGCCTGTTGGCCCATGCCGATTCGAGGTTCGGCGCGGCGGCGTCCTTCACCTTCCCATCCGATCACGAGTACACCATGGTGCGTGCCTTCGAGGCTCCGCGAGAGCTGGTGTTCGAGGCGATGACGCATCCGCAGCACGTGCGCAACTGGTGGCCGCCAGAGAGGATCGGGCTGGACATTTGCGAGATCGACCTGCGAGTGGGAGGCGGCTGGCGCTACGTCATGGACATGCCGGATGGCTCGACAATCGAATTTTTCGGCGAGTTCAAGGAAGTGGAGCCTCCGGTCCGGCTCGTGTATACCGAGATCTTCGCCCCCTACCCGGATACCCCTTCGCTGGTGACGACCCTGTACGACGAGATAGAGGGTCGCACGATCGTCACCTGCACGGTGTCATTCCCCTCGCCAGAGGTGCTGCAGATGGTGCTGCAGACCGGCATGCAGGAAGGCGCGAACGCATCCTACGACCGCCTGGCTGCCCTTCTGGCTACCCGCAGTACCGCTTGACACGAAAGGCAGATTCCGTTGGCAACCAGCTCAAGCGACCTGACGACCTCCGCTGTCGTCTCACAGTCGATCACGCTGACGCGCTACATCAGTGCGCCGCGGGAACTGGTGTTCGAGGCCTGGACGAACCCCGAGCATCTGCTGCACTGGTGGGGGCCGCGTG
>QEUZ01000020.1 GCA_003577355.1 Chloroflexota bacterium
TGGAGCTTCGGCGCGCTGATGCTGGGGATGCGTGGAGCGGCGATGCTCGGTTCCTGGCTGGCGCCGCTGACCGTGCGGCGCACCGAGCGCGCGGTGCTGCTGGTTACCTGCCCAGCTGCAATCGTGCTGTTCAATCTGCTGTTGTGGCTGCTGGCGTCGCCACCGGCGCTCGTCTTCCTGGGGGCGATCGGGCTGGTCGCGGCGCTGCTGCGGCCGGTGACCTCGGCGATGCTGAATGAGCTCATTCCCAGTGGGCAGCGCGCGACGATCATCTCGCTGCAGTCGCTGCTCTTCACCCTGCTGACGGCGATGATCTATCCGGCGCTCTTCGCGCTCGGTGATCGCACGAGCCTGGCGTTTGCGATTGGGGTTGCCGGAGTCCTGATGGCGCTGATGACCGCGCCGGTGCTGGCGTTGCTCTTCCGGGCGGGTGGCGCCACTGCCCCGCAGCCGCAGACTTCACCAGGCGGCTGAGCTGCCCTGGCGGCCAGCAAACGCGCCGTGGTGTGGCGGGCGCGCCACGCAGCCTGCTGGCCGGGCACGTCGGAATGCGCTATACACCAGTACATCACCGCCATGTGGCTGAATGCACCCCGCGTTTGGGGAACCAGCGTTTCGGTCGCAGTCGTCGCTATCGCACGGGCGGAAGGTATCTCCACGATGCGGGTCGCCTTCTATTCCAGCCATGTCACGCGCGACTACGCCGCTGGCCGGCTGACGATCGAGATTCAGGCAGAGCGCCTACCGGGCGTCCCCGCCCGGAGCGACACCGTCTGGTTCACCGTGCCGCCGGATTTCCACACCCACAACGATAGCGTCGCTGCGGCGCTGTTGACGCTGGTAGGCGCGCAGTACCGGCACGTGACCTTCAACTTCCCGATCTCGCGTTTCTGTGCCGATCTGCTGGCCTGGTACTACACGTTGGACGAGGTTGGTCCGGTTGACGAGAGCCTGGAACCGCGCCAGCCTGGCCGCTATCTGGCGCTCAACTTCAGCGGTGGGCTGGATTCGACCGCCGTTTGGGTGCTGCTGCACGACTTGGCCCAGGTGCGGTTCAAGGTCGTTACCACCGACTATCAGAACACGATGCTCGACCGGCCCGGCTACAGTAGCTACCACCGCGATGTCACAACGCTGACGAACCTGCGCGCGCTGCACTACGACCGGCATGGCCGCTTCAACTGCGCCGCCCCGCTGTTGTTCGCCGACTACGCCGACCTCTGGGGGGTGGCCAGCGGACATATGATGAACCACCGGCCCAACAGCTTCGAGAGCCTGCAGGCAGGGCAGCGCCCGCAGTTCCTGACGCAGGACGCCACCTACAATGCTGGAGGGCTGGCGGAGGTGCATATCGTGCGCGGCATGAACGAGCCTGGGCTGCTGATGCTGCTGGCACGGGTTGCGCCGGAACGCATCGGCCCGGCGCTGGACGCATCGGACTTTGCCGGAAGGCGCAAGCGGGCGCTGAAGTCGCTGACGTTGAAGTACTACTTCGACATTGCCGGAGAGCCGGTACCGGCGTGCCTGAAGCACATCCCCATGCCTGGTCCGGGGGTAGGCCGCTCGACGGACCTCGGCGTGGGGTTCCGCACGCTGTGGATGCTGAAGCGGCTCGACCGCGAGGTGATGGCCCAGATCGAGCCGAAGATCTTTGAGACCGACTTGTCGCAGGTGGCGGACATCGGCACGGAGTTCTACGAGCGCTACAACACGAGTATCAGCCAGTTGCTGCCAAGCGAGTTGCGGCGGCGTGTCGCGCATGGTTTGCACCAGGCTGGTCTGTACCCATTCAACGAACGCGACCATGCCGACCTCAATGCGGTGCGCCGCTACCTGGAAAGCGTTGGCTTGCAGAGCGCTGCGCCGAGCCTGCAGCGGAGCGCGCCGCCGCCGGACGGCTGGTCGCCCAGCGCGATCGACACGGCGCGCTTGGAGCTTTGACGTGCGCAATTGCACGCCTCTCCAGTGCTACGCCGCTGCCGCGGGTACGGGATGTCGCTGCGCCGTTCCGGCTGTGGGCGACAGGCCGGTGAGCTCCTGCGGGCCGGCCAGACGGATCGCGACGATGGCGACCAGGATGACGCCGGCCGTCATCACCGCCGGGATGATCGCGCTCGCTTGCGAGGCGGCGAACTGGTTGTAGAGTCCGTGCCAGAGGACGACGACGAGCAGGCTTCCCCGGCTGCTGTTGTAGAGCCAGGTCAGGAAGATCGCCCCCATCCAGAGCCCTGCCGCCCAACCGACCAGTTGCAGCGGGTTGTAGGTAGCGTAGCTGTCGTTCTCGAAGAAGCTCGGCAGGTGCCAGATGCCCCAGCCCAGCGCCAGCAGGTGGGTGGCCTGCATGGCCGTGCGCGTAGCCTGCAGGCGTGGCAGAGCGAACCCGCGCCAGCCGGTCTCCTCACCGATGCCGAAGGTGCAGATGTGCACCAGCAGCGTCAGCGGCAGGGCCAGCGCCGGCAGGTCGCTCGCACGCGAGACGTCGGCCAAGCTGGGCCAGGCGCCATCCACCAAGCGCGCCGCCACCAACCCAAGCCCCAGCAGCGCCAGCGGGCTTCCGATGGCGAACAGCAGCCAACGAACCGGCGCGCGAGATGGACGGTATTGCCCCAGCAATGCACGGACACCGCGCCCGCCCCCGCTACCCCAGGCAATCGCCAGCGCGGCGAGGATGGGTCCGTATGCGCCGAGGTAGTGCCACCAGGCGGGAATGGCAACACTCCACCACCCCTGGACGGTCGCGATGCGCGGCAGCCAGAGCGTCCACGAGATGGCATAGGCGAGCAGGAAGTACGCCAGCACCGGCCGCCGGATGAGCAGCGCTGCAACCCCCCGCACTGGTTGGACGGTGGGTGTTGGTGCGTGCATGCGATGACCAGCCATACCCGTCTCCAATACGACAGCGGGTGCCGCTGTCAGCATAGGCTGCGGACGTTGCAGGCGCGCGCGGAGTTGTGGGCCGAACATTGCAGTTGCGTTGCGGGTTGGGCCGGCAGCGGGCTCGTATGCGCGTCGCGCGCGTGTGGTCCACGCTGCACCTGCCACTCGTATCGCTGCACCCTGCACAGTGGGGATGCCGAAACGGCCGTTTGGCGTTAACCTTGCTAATGGCGTCTTGCGCGCCAGGCTGCTTGCCGGAGCGTCACCCACGCACGGCCAGCCCCGGCGCAGGCCACGACCCAGAGCCACGAAGGGGGAAGTTCCAGATGGTCAGCGCACCCGATCCATTCACTGCTCGCGCCACATTGGAGTATGCCGGCGGAACGGTCAGCTACTACCGGCTCGACGCGCTTTCTGGCTATGGCGACATTGCCCGCCTGCCGCTCACTGTGAAGATCCTGCTGGAAAATGTGCTGCGCAACTGCGGTCAGGAGAGCTTCTACCCCAGCCACGTCGAAGCGCTGGCGCGCTGGACACCCGGCACACAGGGGCATACCGAGCTGCCCTACCTGCCCGCGCGCGTGTTGCTGCAGGACCTCACCGGCGTGCCAGCCATCGTCGACCTGGCGGCGATGCGGTCGGCAATGCAGCGCCTCGGCGGCGACCCGACCAAGATCAACCCGCTGCTGCCCTCCGACCTGGTGATCGACCACTCGGTGCAGGTGGACGCCTTCCGCTCGCGCGCCGCCTTCGCCACCAACGTCGAGCTGGAGTACCGGCGCAACCATGAACGCTACGCCCTGCTGCGCTGGGCCCAGCAGGCCTTCAACGGCATGACGATCGTGCCGCCCGGCACCGGCATCTGCCACCAGGTGAACCTGGAGTTCCTCTCGAAAGTCGTGCAGGTGCGTGAGGTCGACGGCGAACGGGTCGCCCTGCCGGATACCTGCGTCGGCACCGACTCGCACACCCCGATGGTGAATGGGCTGGGCGTGCTGGCCTGGGGGGTCGGCGGCATCGAGGCCGAAGGGGTGATGCTCGGCCAGCCAATCTACATCCTGCCGCCCAAGGTGGTTGGCGTGCGCTTCGTTGGTGAGATGCCGGAAGGCACGACCGCGACCGACCTGGTGCTGACGGTGACCCAGATGCTGCGCGCCCACGGGGTCGTCGGCCGTTTCGTCGAATATTGCGGCCCCGGCCTGAGCAAGCTCTCGGTGGCCGACCGCGCGACGATCGGCAACATGGCGCCGGAGTACGGCGCGACCTCCGGCCTCTTCCCGGTGGACGACGAGACCCTGCGCTATCTCGAGCTCACCGGCCGCCCGGCGGAACTGGTCGACCTGGTGGAACGCTATAACAAGGCCCAGGGCATGTTCCGCACTGACGACACCCCCGACCCACTCTTCGACGAGCTGCTGGAGCTCGACCTCAGCACGATCATCCCCAGCGTGGCCGGCCCGCGCCGCCCGCAGGACCGCGTCGCCCTCAATGGTGTCCGCGATGTCCTGCGCGCCACCTACTCCGGCCAGTTCTCCCCTGAGGCCGTCGCTGAGCCGGAGGAGGAGCTTGCCGCAACCGCCGCCATCGCCGACAGCTTCCCAGCCAGCGACCCGTTGCCGCCGCAGGAGGAGCAGCCCGGCGGCACGACCGCCGACGACGAGGCGCTGCGCGTGGCCGCGCCAGTGGAACTGGAGCCGCCCGCCAGGGATGAGAGCCTGCCTGGCCTGGCAGTCAGCCCCTCGCAGGTGGTGAAGATCCCACCCAAGCGGGTTGACCGCTCGCAGGTCACCCACGGCTCAGTCGTCATCGCCGCCATCACCAGCTGCACCAACACTTCCAACCCCTCGGTGATGCTGGCGGCCGGACTGCTGGCCAAGAGGGCGGTCGAACGCGGCCTGAGCGTGCAACCCTATGTCAAGACGAGCATCGCCCCCGGCTCCCGCACCGTCGCCGACTACTACGCCAGCACCGGCCTGATGCCCTACCTGGAGCAGCTCGGCTTCCACATCGTCGGCTACGGCTGCACCACCTGCATCGGCAACAGCGGCCCGCTGGTGGAGGAAGTGGCCGCCCAGGTGGACGCCGAGAACCTGGTCGTCGCGGCGGTGCTCAGCGGCAACCGCAACTTCGAAGGTCGCATCCACGCCCAGGTGCGCGCCAGCTTCCTCGCCTCCCCACCGTTGGTCATTGCCTACGCCCTGGCCGGCACCGTCGATATCGACCTGACCAGCGACCCGCTGGGCTGGGTGGGCGACGAGCCAGTGTATCTGCGCGACATCTGGCCCAGCCAGGAGGAAGTGCGCGACACGGTGAACACCGCCGTCACCGCCGAGGTGTTCAGCCGCAACTATGCCCAGGTGTTCGACGGCGACGAACAGTGGCGCTCGATGGACAGCCCCACCGGCAGCCTCTACGCCTGGGACGACGAATCGACCTACGTCAAGGAGCCGCCCTACTTCGACAAGCATTTCCAGCTCACCCCGCAGGACCCGCAGGACATCCTCGGCGCCCGCGCGCTGCTGATGGTCGGCGATTCGATCACGACCGACCACATGTCCCCAGCCGGCAGCATCCACCCCAAGAGTCCGGCCGGCGAATACCTGATCCTCAACGATGTCAGCCTGCTCGACTTCAACACCTACGGGGCGCGGCGCGGCAACCACGAGGTGATGATGCGCGGCACCTACGCCAACGTGCGGCTGCGCAACGAGCTCACCCCCGGCCGCGAGGGCTGGTGGACGCGCTACCTGCCGACCGATACCGAGATGTCGATCTACGAAGCCTCGATGCGCTACCAGGCGGAAGGCACCCCGCTGGTGGTGATCGCCGGCAAGCAGTACGGCACCGGCAGCTCGCGCGACTGGGCGGCCAAGGGTCCGAAGCTGCTGGGCATCAAGGCGGTCATCGCCGAGAGCTACGAGCGCATCCACCGCTCGAACCTGCTGATGATGGGCGTGTTGCCGCTGGAGTTCCGCCCCGGCGACACCCGCCAGACCCTGGGCCTGACCGGCTACGAAACCTTCGACATCCCCGGCATCAGCGCCGGCCTCACCCCCGGCCAGACCCTGACGGTGACCGCGCGCCACCCCGGCGGCGCCGTGATCACTTTCCCGGTGACGGTGCGCATCGACACCCCCATCGAATGGGAGTACTACCGCCACGACGGCATCCTGCCCATGGTGTTGCGGCGGTTGGCGGCGACGTAGGCAACAGGCAACAGGCAACAGGTGACAGGGGTTGGGGGGCGGTAGCGTCGGCTGGCCGCCCCCCTTCGGTATTGGGCAGTGGTCATTGGCTGACTGGCCGGTGGTTGGGGGTGCCACAGTGGTGTGACGCGCTTCTAGCGCGCTACAGCGAGTTCATGTCGTCTCATGCACCACGCGCAGAACAGAATTTCAGGCAGATGCTGCGGGCCTTCGCGGTACTTCGGCCCATACATTCCAGTTACGCTCGACATGATGAGCTCTCGTACGTACTAGCATTTGAGGGATGAGGGTTTTGACTTTTCCGACAAATGCATGCTATAGTGAGCCTTAGGGCGCTGTTACGTTGAGGTGGTGAAGTGATAGATAACGACATATTCAGCAGAACCATCGAACGTCGGTGGCGGCGGGTCGCGCGCTCGGTCTTCGCGCCCGAGTTGACCGAGCAGGCATGCGAGGATGCTTTCCGAGTCGCTACCGAGGACTTCCAGCAGACTGGTTTTGCCGGTCTCCACGATCTGCTCAGTACCGTCTCACGCCTAAAGTCATCCCAGCGGCCTTCAGTGGTTGAGCTGCTCAACGAAATCGAGGAAATCGAATATCGATACCCCAATGCAATGACACGCATTGCGGGTGATGTGATCCGGCGGTGGACGGTAACTGCTCCTGGAGGTGAGTTCCTGGAGCAGCTCGATGATGTGGGAGTGATAGGGGAGTTCCTGTCCGACCTTATCCTCTGGAAGATATCGCCAGCCGTGACCTTAGCGCAGCTCCAGTTCTCAGACGACTGGCAGCCAGGTGGACTTGAGGAGCGCCGCAACGAATTTCGCGTCCAGGTGCGGTCGTCACCGCTGATGAAGAAGCTAGCCAGGCAACTTCTTAAGGACCCTTCCGGAGTGAAAGTCACTCGGCCTCGTATCTCGAAAGCTCCTGTGAACCAGCAAGATCTCTTGGATTCGTTTGCGCTTACGACGTCGATATAGGAAGTCTTCGATCGTGCGTTCCGACCTGCTTCCAGCCTACGAGTTTGACTTTTCGCCCGGACTAACCGTGCCGACTGGTCAAGTATGGCGACGAATGCATGCCGTCGGAGCGAACGACGTCGTCGACGATACGTTCGGATACCGCTTTGACGATCGCTTTCTCCATCGAACGCTCGGTACTGTCTTATCTCCCGCCATCGCAGACATGCTTGACAGCGCTATCGCTGCTTTTGTTGCGGATCGTGTGGCGCTCCGATGCATCAAAGGTTCTCGGCAATGGCATCGGGACATTACTATTCGAATCCCAGTACGCCAGCCTAAACTCTGGCTCGACGACCGATTCGGCAAGGAACTAGCAGGGTTCCTCACTTATCTGACCGACGATAGCTGGTCGGTCGAATTCGTTCCGCGGAGTGCAGCGTCGCGCCGATCAGAGCAAGATGCGGCGTTATTCACCCCGCTGGGGAGACCTGCGGCGGTAAGCGTGCTGCACAGCGGCGGACTCGATTCGTGTCTCGGTATCGTCAGCGCGGCTCAGTCCTACCGTAGACAAGTAATCGTGGCTGTGTCGGCTGTATCACATAGCCATCAGCGGATTGTACAAAGCCGCGTGCTTGATTCACTTCGCCGAATGTTGCCGGCCGAGATCGTTTGGGCACGAATTCCTCTCAATTTGCGTGGTGTCCCTCGCCGCGAACAGGAAAGCTCGCAACGCACGCGTGGATTGCTCTATCTGACCGCCGGTGCGATCGGAGCGATCCTTGCTGGAGCGCATGTCCTTGAGGTGTCTGAGACTGGCATCGGAGCAATCAACTTGCCCTGTGCCCCTGAACAGCTTGGCACTCATACCACGCGGTCAATGCATCCGCTGACTCTTGCGCGCTTTGAACGACTCCTGACGCTATTCCTCGGGCTTCCGTTCACGGTCGTGAACACTAGCATTTGGAAAACCAAGACGGAATCTTGCCGCGCCTCCATCAATCAGGCCGGCTCTGATCTCCATCATCTTCTAGTCGCCATGCAGGCTACTGTGTCATGTGATCGGTTCCCGTGGGTTGGATTGCGGGAAGCCTGTGGTAGTTGTACTTCTTGTCTCTTTCGTCGTATGTCGCTGCACGCAGCAAGCCTTGCAGGCATCGAAGTAGCAGGGCCTCGCCGCTACGCGTTTGATCCAAAGTCATTTGAGGCCAATTGGGCTGCTCATGATCATGTGCCGATCTATGCGCTCCGATCACATGTTGAGCGTCTCCATGCCGCCATGGAGGCAGAACACCCCTATATGGCACTGGTCCAAGAATTTCCTGCGTTGACTCGCCTTTATCAAGCTGCGGAGCATCTCCAATTATCCGACGGTGAACTAGAGGCCCACATTGTCCGATTGTTCCGCGCATTTGTAACTGAATGGAGAGAGTTCGAACAAGCAATTCGCTGGCCGGCATCGCATGCTCAACAGTCCGTTGTTCCGATTGACCAAGCGGTTGCAGCGGCGATCGCGAGCTGAGAACGGGGTAGGCATGACCACCCATATTTTGGATTCGATCGATCCGGCGCTCCTCGGCAGGCAGTTGGCGAGTGCGCGAAAGGCGCGAGGGCTGACCCAGCAGGCGGTCGCCGAGGCGCTCGGGCTGTCGCGAGCGACGGTGATTGCCTTGGAGAAAGGGGACCGACGGCCCAAACCTGGGGAACTGGTCCAGCTCGCTGGACTGTACCAGCGGCAGGTCGGCGATTTCGTACGCGCGGGTGCGTTACCGCCTGGCGATAGTTTCGTTGTGCACTTTCGATCGGCGCGGACGCCGGGCAGCCAGGTACAAGACGAGCGCCGCGAGGCGGATGTTCGAGCCTTCGAGGACCTGTGCCGTGACTACCTGGAGATCGAGCGCCTTACCGGGTCGCCGCTGCCGCGCCGCTATCCCGAGGTCTACGACGTGACGCACGCAGACGCTGAGGAAGCGGCTGAGGAAGTGGCCGTGTCCGAGCGTCAGCGGCTTGGGTTGGGTGATGGGCCGATCGGCGATCTGTGGGGCTTGTTCAGCAGCGATGTCGGGTTGCGGATCTTTGCCCAGGTATTTCGCGATAACCGTATCGCCGGCCTGTTCGTGTTCACTGAGGAATACGGTGGGTGCATCTCGGTCAACGCCAGGCACCCCGAAGAGCGACAGCGCTGGACGGCGGCGCACGAGTATGCCCATTTTCTGACCGACCGGTATCGCGCAGAGATCACTGTGCTACCAACCTTTCAGCGCGTCCCGGAGCGTGAACGCTTCGCGGATGCCTTCGCCCGGCACTTCTTGATGCCGACGTCGGGGCTGGTGCGCCGTTTTCAAGCGATGCGTCGCGCGAAAGAAGGTCCGGTAACTCCAGCGGATGTCCTTGTGTTGGGTCACCTGTATCAGGTGTCGTTCGCTGCACTGATGCTGCGCCTAGAGGAGTTGCGACTCATCTCAGCCGGCTCGTGGGAGCGACTGAAGGGTGCAGGGTTCAAGGTTACCGAGGCGCGTGCCCTGCTCGACCTTCCACCGAGCCAACACCGGCTGGCGGCGCTGCCCATGCGCTACGAAGCCCTTGCCGTGCAGGCGTTCATGCGTGGTGAACTCTCTCAGGAGCGGCTCGCTCGCCTCCTGCGCATGCAGCCGGTCGAAGCGCGTGAGCGGGTCCAGGAGTTGGCGCACGGGATGTTCTTCGACGATGGGGAACTATATCAATTGCCACTGGATCTTGGCGCGGTGCTGACGCCGGTCGCGCGGTAGTGACGTCGTCAAGAATCGCTGACCCGACCAGCACCCGACCCATGTTGCTCCTTGACGCCTGCTCAATCATCAATCTGTATACCACTGGCCGCATGGACGCGATTATTGATGAGGAGGACTCCGTCTACGGGATGGTCAGTAGCGTGCAACAGGAAGCACTCGCCGTTCGACGGGGCGGCAGCGGAGAGGACGCGCGCGAGTTCGACCCGATCGACCTGTCCGGGATGATCTCCCGCGGCGCGCTGCACGTAGTCGTCCCCACCGAGGCGGAACTGGCAGTGTTCGTCGAGATTTCACAGCAGTTAGGCGATGGCGAAGCGCTGAGCGTCGCTGTCGCGCTTGCGCGCGGCTACGCAATCGTGACCGATGACCGCATCGCTGTGCGCGTTATTGCTGGGCGGGTGCCTGTCTACCCGTCACTGGGAATCATCAAGGCGTGGGTGGAGCGGCAGCACCTGTCTCGGGCTGCGATTACCGCAATGTTGCGTGATTTGCGGCAGCGAGGTTCTTACGTTCCAGGGCGCAACCATCAATTGCGCCCATGGTGGGACCAGTATCTGGGCAACGGTTAACTGGGCCACCGCTCGAGTTCGCGGTGCCTATGCAGCTGGCACTGTTCGATCCGAGGATTGCGACGCTACCGGCTGCACCGGTTGAGGGCGCCAACCCGAAATCGACAGACGAGTCATCGCCACAAAACCAGAGGCGCGCCTCGATCGCAGCGAGTTACAGCCTGCACCCGTGTCAGCGTAGGCGCTTTCATCACTACCCCAGCCCCGGCGCCACCCCCAGTTGCACCAGCATGCCCATGAAGTCGGCTTGGCTCCAGCGTTCGACGCATTGGTCTCCGGCAAAGTGCAGGATGGTGATGCCGGGGAGGGTCATTGGCTTGCCGGTGGGGGGAATGCCGAGCAGGGGGCCGTGGTGGACCCCTTCGACGCGGAAGCGGACTACAAGCGTGTCGCCCGACACGATTGTGTCATCAAAGTGGAGCTGTGAGTTCGGGAAGGCCGCCCAGAAGCCTTCGTAGAACTGGCGCACGCTGGCGAGCCCCGGTTCGACGCCGGCATAACCGTGGACGACGACATCCGGGTGGTAGAGTGTCAGGTAGCCTGCGTAGTCGCCGCGGTTCCAGGCATCGCGCGCAGCCTGAGCGATGGCGAGAATGTTCGCGTCCATCGACGTCCCTTTCAGTCATTGTCGCGTCGCGTCGCCCTTGGTGGCCGCCCGCGCGCGAGGGGGCAAATCCTTCTTGGTCTATTCGCAGACGCCTTCGGCCAGGATCACTACACGTACCAGTTATGCAGCAACCACCTGTTGCACGCTGCGCGGGTGCGTTACGATGGAAGCGCCTCCGGATACTCGACGCGGCTCGGAAGAGCACAGCCAGATGAGCGCCACTCCATTCCACCCCCCGTTGCGGATCGTTGGGCGCGAAGAGGAAATCGCGACGCTGCTGGCTGCCACGCGCGGTTGCCTGGCCGGCCAGCCGCAGCTGATGCTGATCACCGGCGAGCCGGGGGTGGGCAAGACGCGACTGCTGGGCGAGGTTGTCGGGCTAGCGGCGGCGGAGCTTGGGGCACAGCTGCTCTCCGGCTATGCGCTGGAGGGGGGCGGGGCGCTGCCCTATTTCCCACTGGGGCGGGCGCTGCGCGGCAATGTTGCCCGGTTGGTCCAGGAACACCCAGGGCTGTGGGCGGCGGCGTCGGTATTGGCGGCGGCAGGGTTGAGCGCGGCGGATTTTCCCGGCTACCGTCCGCCGGTCACCTTGGGGCCGGAGGCGGAGCGGCTGCGGCTGTTCGACGCCTTTGCCGATGTTTGCCTGCAGTTGGCGGCGCAGCGCCCCCTGCTGCTGGCGTTGGACGACCTGCAATGGGCCGATGCCGGCACCTGGGACATGCTCGCCTATGGTGTGCGGGCCGCCGCTGGTGGTCGTTTTGGCGTCATCGTCGCCTGCCGGGAAGAGGTTCTCGCATCTGGCGGGGTGGCGCACCATGCCCTGGTGGAGCTCAACCGTCACAGGCTGCTGCTGCACCTGCCGTTGGGCCGGCTCTCCCCGCAGGCGGTGCGCCTGTTGGGGCAGGAGTTCCTCGGCGGGGCGCTGACGGATGACCTTGCGGCAACCCTGGCGCGGCGCAGCGAGGGCAACCCCTTCTTTGCCGAGGAAGTGCTGCGCGGCTTGCAACGCCAGATCGTCCAGGACTGGAGTGGCGCCTACTACATCCCAGCCCGTGAGCGGGCCGCGGCGGAGGTTACCACTTCGGCGACCTTGCGGCTGACCATCGTCCGGCGGTTGGAAGCGCTGCCGCCCGAAACGCTGCAGCTGCTGCTGGCCGCGGCAGTGCTGGGGCGCACGAGCGCGGTGCGTACCCTGGCGCGCATGGCTGGCCTGGGGCCGGATACTGTCGAGCGACAACTGCGCCCAGCGGTCGTCGCCAGCGTCGTCACGCTGGCTGTGGGCGAGGTCACGTTCGTCCACGACTTGTTGCGCGAAACCGCCTACGAGCTGGCGGCGGGGGAACAGCATCGCCTGCACGCGGCGGCGGCAGCGGCGTTGGAGGAAGACGGCGACCGCACCCTGCAACACTGGGCCGCGCTGGCCTACCACTGGCAACTCGCCGATGTGCCGTTGCGGGCGGCCCAGGCGGCGAGTGCGGCAGCCCACGCGGCACGCCAGGTGGCGGCCTTTAGCGAGGAGCTGCACTACGCCGGGCTGGCCTGCGCTCTCTATGGCCAGGCCCTGGGGAGCGGTGCGACGGCGGATGACCTGCAACGGGCGCAGTTGGCGCTGGCCGAAGCGGCGCTCACTTGCGGCAATTATGGCGAGGCGGAAGCGGCGTTCCGCCAGGCGCTGGCCGGGGCGGAACGCCGCGGGGAGCAACGGGAACAGGGGCGGCTCTGGGCGCGGTTGGGCGTGCTGTACCACCGTCAGGAACGCCCGGAGGAATCCGCCGCTTGCCTGCACCGGGCGCTGACCCTGCTGGAGCCGCTCGCCGGCACGGCGGCGGAGCAGCTGGCTGTGCTGATCGAGCTTGCCAGCCTGGAGGGGTTGACCCGCGCGCGCTACCCTGAGGCGACGACTCTCGGGGAACGCGCCCGTGCCCTGGCAACCGAGCTGGGCGACCTGCGCGGCCAGGCCGATGCTGCGCTGGCACTGGCCGGTGTGCAACTGCGGGCGGTCGACCCCACCGCCGGCCGGCCGCTCTTGCGCGAGGCGCTCGACCTGGCGTTGGCGGTTGGCGACCCGCTCCTGGCCTCGGAAGTGTGCGGCTCGCTCTCAAACTCCTACTACTGGAGCGGCGAACTGCAACAGGCGCGCACCGACGCGCGGCGACGGCTGGAACTGGCGGAACAGGCTGGCGATGTCTTCGGCATGCGCCACGCGCACTCCTGGCTGGCCAACGTCCTGCTCACCCTGGGGGAGTTTGATGCCGCCCAGCAGTTGCTGGACCACTGCGAGCCGCTGCTGGCGCGGTTGGATAACCCTGAGCCGATCGCGGTCGTGCGCATCTTCAGCGCGGTCATCGCGCTGCACCGTGGCGCGTTCGCCCGCGCCACTGCCCTTTTGGACGAAGCCCTTGCGGTATTGCTGCGGGTCGATCCGGCCACCGTTGTCTGGTATCGCGGGTTGAGTGTGCTGACCTGCCTGGCGTTGGGCCACCGGGCCGAGGCGCAGGAGCATCTGCGCGCTGTAGAGGCCACCCTGGCGACGATGCCGGAATCGGCGCTGCCAGCCCGCTCGGCGCGCACCGTCATCGGGCTGGCCTATGCCGAGCTGGAGTCCCACGCCGCAGCGGCCGCGTGCGAACAAGCGCTACGCCCCTACGCTGCCGACCACCACTGGTGGCTGACTCGCCGCACCCTGGCCACCCTGGCCGCGCTGCGCGGAGACACTGCCCAGGCGCTGACCGACCTCGCTGCCGCCGAAGCGCTGGCCCGGCGTGAAAGGCTGTTGCCGGACCTTGGTCGCTTGCTGCTGCTGCGCGGGCAGGTGCTCGGCGGCGGGCACGCGACCGGTCAGGCTGCCCTGCGAGAAGCGCGCGACCTGTTCCGCCACCTCGGCATGCAGGCCGACCTGGCCCATGCCGAGCGCCTGGCCACTGCCGCAGCTCTGCCCGCCGACCTCACCCGCCGCGAGCTGGAGGTGCTGCGCCACCTGGCCCAGGGCCGCACCAACCGCGAAATCGCCGAGCTGCTGCACATCAGCGAGCACACTGTCGTCAACCACCTCAGCCATATCTACGGCAAGATCAACGTCGACAACCGCACCGCTGCGGCGGCGTACGCCTTGCGCGAGGGACTGGCGTAGCGACCTCACCCCCGGCCACTCTTCTGCATGGCACGGGGCGCCCAGGAACGCTGGCGTTGATCCGAAATACGGCCACTGGTGGGCGCTTCGAAGCTGCACAAGGGCTCACCGCTAGAGACCCTGCCCTCGTGGGAAAGGGGGCCGGGGTTGATGACATGTAGCAACTTTCCACTATGTCCCGCTGCCAGCGTCACCAGACCGCACGCCATAAAAATGAGAACTCCACTCGATGGCAAGCGGGGACGGGCCGCCTATTCTGGGTGCATCGGTCGACGTAGTTCACCCAGAAGGAGGCGGGCAATGGTCAAGTTCGAGCATAAGGACTTCGCGAACCCGGATGAAGTGCGCGAGTTCCCCTATGGGCGGCTAGAGCTGCTCAACGCTGGCGATGGCGCAGTTGGGCGGCTGGTGCTGGAGCCGGGCTGGCGCTGGTCGGAGCATGTCAAGCCGATCGCCGGCACCGAGTGGTGCGAAGCGCCGCACTTCCAGTACCACGTCAGCGGGGTATTGCGGGTCATCATGGACGACGGCACTGAGTTCGACGCCAAGCCGGGCGAGTTCACCAGCCTGCCCGCCCGCCACGACGCCTACGTCGTCGGCGACGAGCAGTGCGTGATCGTCGACTTCTTCGGGGCGCTGCACTACGCCGAAGGGTAATCGCGCCCCTGCTCACGCTGGCCCCTGGGAGCATCCGCATTGCGGGTGGCCTTGGGGCCAGCGTGCTGTGTGCGGAGGAAGCAGCCGGACCAGCGCGCCAACAGCAGTATCCTTCGCGGTGGCCCGCGCGGACGGCACGCACTGCTCCGCGCGCCACAGAGGGGGGAGAGGTGCGCGCGTTGGAGCTCACGACGTTCGCGGCGATGCTGGTCATCGCCGCATCCGGCATCGTGTTTGGGCTGACTGGTTTCGGCTTCGCGCTGGTCAGTGTGCCGCCGTTGCTGCTGCTCTACCCGCCGGAAACGGTCGTGACGCTCACGCTGTGCGTTGGCCTGCTGATCAGCGGCCTGGTCGTGCGCGACGCCTGGGAGGAGTTCCAGCCCCGGGTGGTCCTCACACTCCTACCCGGAGCACTGGTTGGCTTGTTCGTGGGCGTCCAGATCCTGAACGTAGTCGACCCCGCCTGGCTCAAGGCCGCTGCGGGGCTCCTCGTCACCGGGTATGCGCTGCTTGTGCTGCGTGGCATCGAGCCGCGTGGTATGCATAGCCGCGTGGCTCCGGCGGTGGCCGGGTTTGCGAGTGGGACGCTGGCGACCTCGGTGGGCCTCTCCGGCCCGCCGATTGTCATGCTCTTCACGGCCCGGCGCCTGCCGATCAGCGCGTTTCGCTCCAGTATCTCCGTCTACTTCGTGGTCCTCAGCATCGTCGCGCTGGTCATGCTTGGTGGCGGGCGCGCGATTGACGGCGACGATCTCATCACGGCGCTCGCGCTCACGCCAGCCGGGCTGATCGGCACGCTCGCCGGCAACCGCATCGCCCGCCGGCTCGACCCTGGGCGGTTCCGCACGTTGACGCTGGTGTTGCTGCTGGTGACGGGCGTTGTCGCAGTTGCAACGGTCGTTGCCGCGTTCCTGTAATGTTGGCGTGTTGCGGTCGCGCTTACGACGTTCACGATGCTGGCTGCTGGAGTTCGCGACGGCAGACGCCTACTGCAGCGGCAGAGTTCGCGGCAGTGTTTCCGACAGGCCGGCAGCAGTGACGGAGGTTATGATGCGACCCGACAGCAAACCCTACACTTCCCCCAGCCGCTTCACCGACCCCGGCCCGCTGGCCGCAATGCTGACCCCACTGCCGGACGATGTCGCTGGAATCTGTGCCGTCGCCGCGCAGTTGACGATCCACCACAACCTGTGCAGCTGGCATGGGGTCGCGCCGGAGCGCATTCCGGCCATGCGCCGGGTCTGGCCGCCGCGTTTGCACGATCTGCTGGCCGCGCTCCGTGAGATCCCGCCCCACACGTTGCTCGATACCCGCCGACCGGAGCAGCGGATCGTCGGCGCCTGCATGCTGGAAGCACACCTGCTGGCTGGCCTGCTGCGGGCCAAGGGCATCCCGGTGCGGGTGCGGGCGGGCTACTTCCGCAACATACGTGCCAACACCGAACACATCGTGCGCTTCTGGGAGCAGAACTTGCGCGCCAAACGGGTCGACGCCGACCTGCTGGAACGTGACCCGGAGCAGTGGCGCACCAGGAACCACGCCCTCTCCAGCCGCTTGAACGCGATCGACCACCACATCGAGCACTGGCTGTGCGAATGCCGGGACCCGGCAACGGGGCGCTGGCGGCTGCTCGATGCCAATACCGACTTCCTGCTGGCGCACAGCGGCATCGTCGTTGACGCATATCTCCCGGCGCACTACTTCGAGCATGCCCACGACGCCTGGCGTGGGATGCGCGCCAGCGCCCGTTTCGAGCCGGACCAGTACGCCGAGGAGCCACAGGACGGCCGCTCGCACCTGCGCTCGCAATTGCTGTGGGATTTCTACAGCCTGCTGAACCACGACATCGCCGGGATGGACGACCAGGGCGGGCCAGCATGGGCCTTCGTCAAGCAGCGCACCTATGCCGAAACGCCGGATGAGGAACTGCAGGCGCTCGATGCCCTGGCCGCCCTGCTGGTGCAGGACCCAGCGCCGGATGAGCTGCGCGAGTTCTACTGGCAAACCCCGCTACTGCACCTGCCAGCCGCCGAAGCTGATCCCTATTCGTTCATCCATCGCTCCTGAAGTGGCAGCAGCAACGGGTCGCCGCCATCGCGCAGCCGTTCCAGGCCGTCGAGGATCAGGTCCAGCCCGAACTCGAACTCGCTCGGCTCGTCAGGGTCTTTTGGTTGCATGTGGTAGCGAGCGTGCTCGACGAAATATGGGTAGTCGGCGACGGGGAAGTTCTCCAGAAAGGCGCGCGCGAGGTCGATGAGTTCGTCGCCCAGGGCTGGCATGTTCGCCAGCCAAAGGGTGAAGCCGACGATGTGGCTCTCCAGCGCGTGGAAGGCGTGGTGGGTCATATCGACCGAGAAGCCCCCCTCGCGCAAGCATCGCAGCACGGCGTCCATCCAGCGCAGGTGGGCCGCCGACATGCGCGCGGTCGACATCCGCAGGCTCGCCGCCCAGCGGTGGCGCATCAGCACCTCATGGGAGGAGATGGCGGAGGCGCGCAGGCTCTCCTTCCAGCCGTCGGCGGCGTTCGGCAGCAGCATCTCCTGGTGCACCAGCTCCAACATGCCAACGAGGATGTCGTCCTTGTTGGCGACGTGGTTGTAGAGCGACATCGCCTCCACCCCCAGCGCCTGCCCCAACCGGCGCATCGTCAACGCCTCGATCCCCCCGGCGTCGGCCAGGTCGATCGCGGCGCGCAGGATGCGTTCGCGGCTGAGCGGTTGCCGCTCGTCGCTTGGTGGCGATCCCGGCTGGGTCGTAGCGGCGTTCACCGCACGAGTCTGCGCTTCCCTTGACAAACTTACACCGTAAGTATACGCTCTACTTACGGTGTAAGTATACGATGTAGCGAGGATGGAACGATGGAGATCCACGAAGCGCTCTACACGACCCGCGCGATGCGCAGGCTGCGGCCAGACCCGGTTCCGCTGGATGTCCAGGCGCGTATCCTCGATGCCGCCATCCGCGCCCCAAATGTCGAGCAGCAGTGGCGGTTCCTGCTGGTGGACGATCGGGATGTAATCGGCGCGTTGGCCCCGCTTTACCGCATCGCCTCGGAGAAGATGCTGGCCGATTTCGGGATCACCCTGGCCGACCTGGTCCGCATGGGTGGGCCGCAGAGCCGGACGGCACGCTCCGCCCTCTACCTGGTCGAGCATTTCCACGAGCTGCCGCTGCTGCTGATCGGCTTCTCGCCGTTGCGCGGCGGGGCCGGCATCTACCCCGCGCTCTGGAGCGCGATGCTCGCCGCGCGGGCCGAAGGGGTCGGTTCCACCCTGACCACGATCCTCGGCGAGTATTGCGCGCCCGAAGCGTTCGAGATCCTCGGTGTACCGCCGGATGCCGGCTGGAACATGCACGCCGTCGTGCCAATGGGCTACCCGTTGGGCCGCTGGGCGGTCGCGCCACGTCGCCCAGTGCACGAGGTCGCCGCCCGCAACAGCTGGAACGGCGACCTGGGCTTCACGGTCGATGCACCGCTCTGGTCGCCGGGCTAACGCTCGCTGCCGGCCACGATGTCGCCGCTGTCCCGGTCGTAAGGCGGGAAGCGGAAGGCCATGGCCGTGCCGAGTAGCCCGCCGTAGCCGATCTCTCTGATGTCGTCCGGCGTCACCTCAGAACTGGTCAGGAGCAGCGGCAGCACCAGGTCTGCGACGGTGTTGCCGGTCCACA
Organism: Chloroflexota bacterium; assembly: GCA_003577355.1. Classification (GTDB taxonomy): domain Bacteria; phylum Chloroflexota; class Chloroflexia; order Thermomicrobiales; family CFX8; genus CFX8. The sequence goes on from QEUZ01000020.1 coordinate 18,446, forward strand.
TGCGGCAGGAGGCCAGGTTGTAGATCGGCACGTCCCCCGCCCGCGCCAGCCACGACATGCTGCCGCGTGTTGGCGCGCCCTTGTGGACGAAGCGCGCATCGACCGCCGGAAGGGCCTGTTCCAGGGGGTCGAGCGGGTCGATCGGGTTGCCGCCGGCCGCCAGGATCAGCTCCGCACCGCTCGACAGGAACGCCCGTAGTGTCTCAGCAACCAGCTCGGTCTGTGGCGCCACGTAGCGTAGATCGATCAGGTGCGATCCGTACCAGCGCAGCTTCTTGTCGATCACGGCCTCAAAGCGGCTGCGCTGCTCCCCGGCCAGTGCTTCCAGCGCCAGCACAGCAACGCGCTTCGGCTGGAACGGCAATACCCGCAGCAACGGCTGGGCGCGGCACAGCGCTTCGACCTCAGCCACCCGCGCCTCCGGCATCGCGATCGGCGTGACTTTCACGCTGGCGAGCACCGCACCGGGCAGCACCGGCTGGCGGTCGAGCAGGGTGTAGACGGTGACATCCTCGACCCGGTTGATCGCCCGCAGCAGGCCGGCATCGACCCGCAGTAGCCCCTTACGCTCCGCGAGCAGGTCGTAGCGGCTGGTCAGCGGCCCGCTGATGCCGATGCCGTCGCCAGCCGCCGCCTGGGCGATGCGCAACCCGGCGGCGTTCTCGTGCAGCTCGTCGGCTTCCAGTTCCAACAGGTGCACCTCGCCGGGAGAAGCGCTCTGGAAGTGTTTCAGCGCGGCTTCGTCCAGCACCGCACCCTTGTTCAACAGCACTCGACCATCGGACGCCTCCAGGTCGTGCGCCAGCACCCAGCCGAGCTGCCCATCGCCTACCTCGGTTGTCCGCATCGCCTGCGCGCGCATCGCTGCCTCCACCTGCCTCGCCGGAGCCGCATTCAGCGTCGTGATTGTTCTCGCCGCCGGCGTCTGGTGCAATAACCGGCAGCGCCACGGCCCACGCTGCTTGTGGAACTGATCGCAGCCGACCGGCCCGTGCAGCGACGTTGCGTTATGCTTGAACCCTGACGTGTCGCAGCCCGGGAGACGCCGATGCAGACCGAGCCGCTCCAGACCATCGAGACATTCGACGCCGAACCGGTGCGCGCGCTGGTGCTCGACTTGCTCGCCTGGGTCGCGCGCGAACCACGCACGTACAGTGAAACTCTCGAAGCCTGGCGCACCAGTTGCCCGCGCCTGCCTGTTTGGGAAGAGGCGGTCGAGCGGGGATTTGTGTGTGTCGTATGCGAACCGGGCCTCCCGATGCGTGCGACCCCGGTGAGCCTGACGCCGGATGGACACGCACTGCTGCGCGTGGCGGGTCGGACGGCACTGTAGATCGCGGTCGGCAGGCGAAGGCTGCGGCGCGGCCGGCGTTTGCACAACGCCCCTCTTGGAACGCCGTGACAGCGTTATTGGCGTTCGCGGGTCGTCCAAGTCCCCGCTGTGCCCCGAACAGCTCAACTGTTCCAGAAGCCTTGGCCCTGTCGGGGCGTTGAGCAAGCGCCCGCCCGGCTCGTACGGCAAGCGCCCTTGCCCGATTGCCTGCCGCAGCAACCCGCCTATACTCCGGCTATCACCGTAACGCTTCGCACATGCAGCAGATGAGGAGGTCGGGCGATCAACCCCTTGCGATGCATTGCAGCCGCCCGCCACGGGCCAATCTGACAGGAACCTACTCATGGATGATCGACGATTCGACGACCTTGCGCGTGGTCTCGCCTCGTCCTCCTCACGCCGTCAGGCGCTCAAGGCGATCGGCGCAGGGGTGGTTGGCGCAGCGTTCTCCGTCGTTGGCGTGAGCAGCGCAACTGCCAAGGAGAAGGACAAGGACAAGAAGAAACCTGACTGTTGCCCGAAAGATACCCCGACCCTGTGTGGTCGTACCTGTGTCGATCTGAGCGACGACCCGCAACACTGTGGTGGTTGCGGCAACACATGTGTTCCCGGCGGCCAGTGTGTCAACGGGGTGTGCGTCGCGCCGGCATGCGACGACAGTAGCGATTGCCCGCTACCGGCTGACCCCTGCCTGGTCGCAGTCTGCGCAAGCGGCCAGTGTGCATCCGCCCCCCGTTGCCCAGCAGACGCGACATGCGACAACGGGACCTGTGTCTGCCCATCCGGCACGACCTACTGTGAGAGCCAGAACGTCTGCGTGCCAGACTGCCCAATCGGCCTGCCGCTCAACCCGCAGACCTGCCAATGCGATGAACACTACTGCGTTTCCGCTTCTGAAGGCTGCGCGAACCTCCCGTGCGGGCAGAGGCCGGACACAGGGCAGCGGTGCTATTGCCAGTTCACCGTCGACGATGAGCCTGCCTGCATCGCGCTCCCGTCCAGCAGCCAGTGCGATGAGATTCCTCCGTGCGGCGAAGGCCGGCCCTGTGACCCCGGGCGCGTCTGCATCATCTCCGACTGTTGCGGCCCAGCCGAAGGGTTATGCCTGGAACTGTGTGTGTGACGGCGACCGGGCAGCCAAGCGCACACGCTGTAGTAGATGAGGAGGGCGCGATGCAACCCACCAGTGCCTATCTCGATTGCTCCGGCCGCGACGATGTGTTGAGCGGCGGGGTGCGGATGATCCCGATCAATACGCCGAAGGGGGTCTACAGGGTCTGGACCAAGCGCTTCGGCAACTGCCCGACGATGAGAATGCTGTTGCTGCACGGCGGACCGGGGGCGACCCACGAGTACCTCGAAGCGTGCGACAGTTTCTTGCCGGGGGCCGGCATTGAGTACTACTACTACGACCAGCTCGGCTCCCACTACAGCGACCAGCCGGACGAGCCGGACCTCTGGAACATCGAGCGGTTCGTCGATGAGGTCGAGCAGGTACGGCAGGCGCTGGGGCTGGACCGCAGCAACTTTTTCCTCTATGGCCAGTCGTGGGGCGGCATTCTGGCACTGGAATATGCTCTCGCCCACCAGGAGCACCTCAAGGGACTGATCATCTCGAACATGATGGCCAGCATCCCGGCCTACAACGAGTACGCCCAGAATGTGCTCATGCCCGCGATGGACCAGGCTGCACTGGCCGAGATCAAGAGCTACGAAGCGGCCGGCGACTTCACCAACCCGCGCTACATGGAGCTGCTGATGGAGCAGCACTACGTCCACCACGTCCTGCGCATGCCGCTGGAGGAGTGGCCGGACCCGGTGCAACGCGGCTTCAACCACATCAACCCGTCGATCTACGTGCCGATGCAGGGGCCGAGCGAACTGGGGGCCAGCGGCGCGTTGCTGCACTGGGACCGCACCGCCGACCTGGGCCGGATCAGCGTGCCGACCCTGGTGATTGGCGCGCAGCACGACACGATGGACCCACGCCACCTGGAGTGGATGGCGGGCGCGGTGCAACGTGGCCGCTACCTGGATTGCCCGGAAGGCAGCCACTTGGCGATGTACGACGACCAGCAGGTCTACTTCCGCGGGCTGATCGACTTCGTCCACGATGTCGACGCGGGGAGGTTCTCGTGGAGTGACGAGTGACCAGTGACGAGTGACCAGTGACCAGTGACCAGTGACCAGTGACGAGTGGTTTGATCGTCTCTGTCGAGACGACTCGCCTGATGTCCGAAGCGCTCTGTTCTCGCGAAGTGCGTTACCCTGACCCGACAGTGGACGGTGCGTGGAACGCTAGTGTTCCAACCACCGCCCCACTGGCGGGTCAAGGTCGCTCGATTCATCAGAGCAGAGCGCTGCAGACAAGGACGATCACTCCACTGGTCACTGGTCACT
>QEUZ01000021.1 GCA_003577355.1 Chloroflexota bacterium
TAGTTTGCGACATCGTCGAGCGGCACATGGTCCATCGTGATCTGCGAGCGACCTGTCCCGATGAGATCGGTGATAGACGTCATCTCCCAGCCAAGCCTGTTGAACGCCAGGTCTTTCAAGCCAATCGAATTGACGCCGAGCAGATAGGCTGCCAGCATCGTGTCGAATTCGATGGTGATCCCGTCGAACCCATGCCGATCGAGCACCGCCAGGTCAAACTTGCCGTGGTGCGTGACCACCTTCGGATGCGAGCGGAGCGGCTCTGCGAGGAACCGTTGTGCAACGGTGATGTCCACCACGGGGTCCGAAGCATGGCGCACCGGCACGTAGAACGCGCGATCTGGGGCGGTCGCGATAGCGATGCCGACGAGATTACTCATGACGGGGTGCGTCCCGTCGGTCTCTACATCCAACGCAATCATCGGCGCGGCAGCGATTTCTTCCGCCAACGACCTCAGAGCCGCGTCATCGAGCACCAGCTCTGGGACGGCTTGTTGCGATGCTTCAGCCGGAGGCGGCGTCACCTCTTCGCGCACGGAATCTGGCAAGCGCGAGGCGAGGTGGCGAAACTCGAGGGTACGGAACAACGCCAGCGCCTTCTCCCGGTCGTAATCGGCGACGACACAACGTTCGAGCTCCAACAGCACGGGCACATCGCGCACCACCGTCGCAAGTTCGCGACTCTGGAATGCGACTTCTCGATTGTCTGCGATAGCGTTCCTCGCGCGCGTCGGAGTGATCTCGTCAACATGCTCGTACATTGCTTCAAGGCTAGGGAACTGCTGGATCAGCGCCTTGGCGGTCTTCTCCCCAATACCGGGGACCCCGGGAATGTTGTCTGACTTGTCGCCGACGAGCGCCTTGTACTCTGGGATGCGCTCCGGTTCGAATCCATAGCGAGCGATCACCGCATCGACATCGTAGACCCGGTACTCTCCGAAGCGTTGCGCGCCGGGCAGGATCACAATCACGTTCTCGTCGACCAATTGCAGCAAGTCGCTGTCGCCAGTCACAACGAGCGTGAGCAGCCCGAGCGCGCTCGCCTGCCGCGAGAGGGTGCCGATTACATCGTCTGCTTCAAACCCGTGCGCTTCGTACACGGGGATATTGAGTGCGTCGATCACCTCGCGAATGCGGCCCATCTGCACCTGCATCTCTTCCGGCATCGGCGCGCGGTGAGCTTTGTAGTCCTCAAACTGCTCGTGGCGGAAGGTCTTGCCAACATCGAACGAGATGACGATGTAGTCGGGCCGGTGCACGCGCAACACGTCAAGCAACATCGAGGTGAACCCAAACGTGGCGTTCGTTGGCTCGCCCTGTGTGGTCGACAGCGTCTGTGGCAGACCATAGAACGCTCGAAACGCGAGTCCATAACCATCAACCAGGACGATGCGCTTCCGGCCGTTGATCGCGGCGAGCGCGGCAAGGGGATCGGTTACGGTCGCTGTCACACAGGGCTCCTTCCGGCGGTACTGTCAGTGGCGATTATACGTACACTCTGACCGTTCGTCTTAACGACAGCGTTCAATTTGCTGCAAAGCGATGCAGAATTTTTGAATCCGTTTGGTTGACGAAGTACGTTGCTATAATCGTTGATGCCGGTGACGCCGATGCTTGAACGCTCGGCGCTGTCAATGCGCGACGCGCGGTGTCGTCCGCTCTCGTTCACGCGCTCGCCGGCGTCGCCTTACTGCAGTCCATCGGCAACTTCCACCGCCGTTTGTGACTGCCGCGTTCGTCGCGCGTCATGAACCGCGAGAAGGGAACCCGATGGAATCCATCCAGCAGATTTCGGCGCGAGTCGTCGGCAATGTCGAACGAGTCATCGTCGGTAAGAGCCGAGAAGTGCATCTCGTGCTCGTCGCGCTTCTCTGTCGAGGCCACGTACTGATCGAAGACGTGCCCGGTGTCGGCAAGACCGTGCTGGCGAAATCCATCGCCCGCAGTATCGGCTGCACCTTCAAACGTATCCAGTTTACCCCGGACCTGCTACCGAGCGATGTCACAGGCGTGAGTATTTTCAACCAGCAGTTAGCGAGCTTTGAGTACCGGCCTGGTCCGGTCGTTGCCCAGATCGTCCTCGCCGACGAGATCAACCGTGCGACCCCAAAAACCCAGTCGGCCCTGCTGGAGGCGATGGAGGAATCGCAAATCACCGTCGACGGTGTGACGCATCAGCTACCCACACCGTTCGTTGTACTTGCGACCGAGAACCCGATTGAGTACGAAGGCACGTTCCCGTTGCCGGAAGCCCAACTCGACCGGTTCCTCGTGCGCCTCTCACTTGGCTACCCGGGCCGCAACAGCGAGCTTGAAATCCTCGATCGCCAACAACGCGCACATCCACTTGAATCGCTTGAACAGGTCGTCGCGGTTGAAGACTTGGCCGAGGCACAGCGTCAAGTGAAGGAAATCCACGTCGATCCATTGATCAAGGAATACATCGTGGACCTGGTCGATGCCACGCGCCGCCACGACGACATTTACCTTGGCGCAAGTCCTCGTGGCTCGCTGGCCCTGTATAACGCGGCGCGCGCCTGGGCGGCCATTCAGGGCCGCGATTTCGTTATCCCCGACGACGTGAAGGATCTGGCTGAACCGGCGCTGGCTCACCGCGTGATCGTCTCACCGGCGGCGCGCATGAAGGGGATCGACTCCCGCGTCATCATTCGCGAAATACTCACCTCGGTTGCCGTTCCGGGCGCTCGGCGCGCAGTTGCGCAACCGGAGCCAAGCGGTGGGTGGCGTTCGCGCCGCGGAAACTAATGCGCATGAACGCGCTCAAGCTCATTGCGCTGGCGATTGTCGTTTTCGTCCTCAGCCAGCTCAACCAGTGGAGCATTCTCGATAAGGTCTTCTTCGCTCTGGTGGGGATCTTGCTGGTCGCCTGGCTCTGGAGCCGGGTGAGCTTACGCGGTCTCGTGTTAACGCGTGACACGCGCACCGACCGCGCACAGGTCGGGCAACCGCTGGTCGAACGTGTGCGCATCGAGAACCGCAGCAAACTGTCGAAGCTCTGGGTTGAAGTCGCCGACCAGTCGGACCTCCCCGGGCATCGCGTGTCGCGGGTTGTCTATCTCGGGCCGCACGATTCCAACCGATGGAGAGTTGAAACGATCTGCGCGCGCCGTGGTCGCTTCCGTATTGGCCCAATTGCGCTGCGCAGCGGCGACCCATTCGGCCTCTTTCCGGCTGAAACGGTCGTGCCGCAAACCGGCGAGCTGCTGGTATATCCGGCTACCGTCGATCTCAGCGCCTTCGCGCTCCCGGTTGGCGAGCTGCCAGGCGGGTCCGCCAATCAGCGCCGTACTCCGTTCATTACGCCAAATGCCTCCGGGGTACGAGAGTACTTTGCCGGCGACGCCTTCAACCGTATCTCCTGGACCGCGACCGCGCGGGCTGGCAAGCTCATGGTGAAAGAGTTCGAACTGGATCCAACAGCCGACATTTGGATTGCGCTCGATCTCAACGCCGGAGTGCAGGCTGGAGCACGTCCCATCTCGGCGTTCCCAAACTTCAGCGGTGGCGAGGTGCCGTTATCGTTCTGGCTGGATTCAACTGAAGAATATGGGGTGACGATCGCCGCATCGATCGCCCGCCACTTCCTGAACCAGAATCGCAATGTCGGCATCATCGCCAACGCACACCGGCACATCTCGATCCCGACCGATCGAGGGGGCCGGCAAATGCTCAAGATCCTCGAGCAGCTTGCCGTTGCACGCGCCGATGGAACGACCCCGTTCGGTGAAATGCTGATGGCGGAAGGCGGACAGTTCACCCGCAACAGCACCGTTATTGCCATCTCGCCGTCGACCGATGAGGAATGGGTGCAAGCGCTGATCGGCATCGTTAGCCGGAGAGTCCAGGCAGTCGCTATCACGCTTGAACCCAGTACGTTCGGTTCCGCTGGCACGAGCTTGTTTATCGTAAGTGGGCTGGCGTCAGTTGGCATCCCGACGTACTTGGTGAAGTACGGCGATGACATCAGCCGCGCCCTGGCGACGTACTCATCGACGGCTCCGGCGACGGCTGTGGCCGCTAGGTCGCCGGCGTGACGCCTGTACGCCGCGTCGCAGCCTGGCTCACGCTGCTGCTCGTTGGTGGGGCGTGCCTGGCAGGCTATGCCGCGATCCTGATCACAAGCGCCGACCCGGAAGTCCATGTCCAAGCTGCGTTGCTTGCTGGGCTTGGAGCAACATGCCTCATTGCCGGAGCGCTCATCGCCGTTGCGCGTCATTTCCGACGACCAGCGCAGCGCTTTCCTCCGCTGTTCTTCGGTGTCGTGCTCTTTCTCGCAGCCGTCACTGTTGGCGGCATTGCAGCTCGTGGCGAGCGCTGGCCTGCACTCGACCCGCTCTTTGCGCTCTTGGTCGTCGTTGCAACCTGGTTGATCGTCGCAGCAATCGCTGTGCGTTGGGCGAACGGCCGCGCTGTCTCACGTCGAGTTGCATTTGGAACAACGGTATGGGGCATGCTCGCTGCGCCTGCAATCGCGGTGCTCATCGAGCTCATCTGCGCTGGAAGTGTATTCGCTGCCGCAGTGGCGGGTCAGTACTACGCGGACCCGGAGATTCTCTCCAACATCGCCGATAACGGCATTGAAGCGGTGATCTCCGGTTCTGAAATGGAGCTGCTCCAGACATGGACAGTCGTGCTCGGCATCGTCGCCGTGTATGCCCTGTTCGCACCGTTGGCCGAAGAGCTGGCGAAGTTGCTTGGGGCGATGATCTTCCTCGCGCGTAGCGGGGCGACGAGATTCGACTCATTCGCCAGTGGGCTGTTTTCCGGCCTCGGTTTCGCCTCGGTTGAGACCTTGTTCTACGCGCTTGCCGCTGGCGAGCAGTGGCTTTTGCTGGTCATCATTCGAGCGCCGGTTGCCGTCATCCACATCGTCAGCGCGGTCGCGGCGGCAATGGGCTGGTATTCCGGTGGCAAGAGCATTGTGAGTGGCTACGGATTAGCAGTGTTGATCCACGGAGCGTGGAACGGTTTGACCGTTTCCCTGCTTGTGATTACTGCGTCGATCGCCGACCCCGAGCAGGTCCCGATGCAGGCGGGGCTGGCGCTGTTCGGCGCAGTCGGTGGACTAATGTTCCTGCTGCTGGGATGCTCCGCGTGGTTCGTCAACGCTGCCCGGCGCTTCGGTCGAGAAACGTGGCATACGGAACCGTCCGAGCAATCTGGTCGTAACGTAGGACAACAACAGAGCGAGCAATGTGGTTCAGCGCCGGGCACGGCGTTGCGCGTGGTCTAATTTAGATGTTGACGTAACAAGGGGTATAGCGTGCTTCAGCGCCTGGCAATCCGCGAAGGTTGGTCGATCGTCTTCCTGACGGCAGCGGTTGTCTTTATCTCTGTCTGGTCCATCCTCCAGGCTGACTGGGCTGAAGGGCTGGGCATTCTCAACCTCGTGACGCTGGCCGGGCTTGCCGCGGGTTTCATCGCCGCAAAAGCGCGCAGAGTTCCGGCGTTGGCAGCACACGCGGTGGCAATGGTCTTCGGGTTCATTGTCATCCTCTATCAGATGACCGAGTACCTGAACGACCGGCTGGGGACCCGTCGCGACAAGCTCAGCTGGCTGTGGGACCGCACCGAGCGTTGGTTCGGGCAGATTCGCGGCGGTAACACCACGGAAGACCTCTATCTGTTCGTGTTTTTCGTCTGTGTCATCTCGTTTCTACTTGCCTACTCATCGATGTGGTTCGTACTCCGCACGCGCTGGATCTGGGCTGCGCTCGTTTTCCCGGGCATGTTGTTGTTCATCAATCTGGGGTACAGCCTGCGCGTGCCCAACTCGTATGTCGTGTTCTACTTGTTCTTCGCGATCATCCTGCTCGTGCGCTTTTCCATTCTGCAGCGCGAGACGGACTGGCGCCGCGCGCGCATTGAGTACCCAACAACCTTGCAGTGGCGTGGAATGTGGGTAGCCTCGTATTTGGCCATCTTTATCCTGATCTTCGGTTGGGCGATACCGGCCAATGCACGCAGCGAACGTGCGCACGATGCCTGGCTCCAAGTCGATGGTCCGTGGCGGAGCATCGAGCGCCAGTTCAACCAATGGTTTGCTGGCCTCCGCGGCACCACCCCGCGCGGCATCGGTGGGTTTGCCAGTTTTTCCGATCAGTTCGACCTCGGTGGCCCGCTGCGCCTCAGCGATGCCCCGGTCGTCTTGGTGACCGGTGGCAATGACGCTCCGTACCTGTCGGCCTACCGCTACACCGTTTACACGGGAACAGGCTGGGAGTCGGATGTAACTGACCCGAGCGACGAATCTGGTACGAATATCGTGCCGCCACAAATATCGCTTGAGCCGGACGAACGCATCCCACCCGATGACGTCAATGACGAAGCGCGTGACCGTAACACCTATGCGCTCGAGGTACGCCGGGCGCGCGGTAGTTTGCTGTTCGTGCCGGAGATCTTCTCCAGCTCAAGCATCGCCGCCAATGTCGTCGTGCCGTGGGAGGATGAGACCAACCGTGAGATCAACGTCCAGACCGTTTCTGAAGCCGATGTCCGACCGGAGCTTTGGCCGCTCGTGCAGATTCTGCGTGCGGCGGATTTCACCCCGCCTGCGCTGATCCTCGCGACCCCGACGCCATCGACGACGACGACCGCCACGGCAGATCCGTCCGAACCGACGGCAACGCCAAGCCCGACCCCATCCCCTTCGCCGACGCCGTCAGTTAGCCCGACGCCCATCCCGCCAGCGCCCGAACCTCCGGCGGTGAGTGATGCGATTCGCGCGCTGGCAGATAACGGCATCACCGTGACGTACACGGTGAACCCGACGACATATCGTGTGACGACAATGCGCTACACCGGTTCGTTCCCACTGTACACCGAAATCGAAGCGGTGTTTGCGCGTGACGGTTTGGGCGCTGGTCAGACATACGAGGTCAGCTCGCTCGAAACAACGGCGACGAGCCAGCAATTGCGGATGGCCGGAAACGTTGGTTTGAGTGAAATGACACGCTACCTGCAGCTGCCCGATACGGTCACCCCGCGGACGGTTGAGCTGGCGCGGGCGATCACAGCCGGGACCACCAACAACTTCGATGCGTCGATGGCGCTTGTGAACTGGCTGCGCGCCAATGTTACCTACAGCGAGGACATCGAGTTCCCACCCGACGACCAGGACCGCGTCGACTACCTGCTGTTTGATAGCCGCGAAGGCTATTGCGAGTACTACGCCTCTGCGTTTGTTGTCATGGCGCGCTCGTTGAACATCCCCGCCCGCATGGTTGTCGGCTTCTACCCGGCCGACTTCAGCGAAGAAGATGGCGGTTACCTGTATCGAGAACTCAACGCACACGCCTGGCCTGAGGTCTTCTTCCCTGGTTACGGATGGATCGCCTTCGAGCCGACCGCGAACCGCGCCGAACTCACGCACGAGCCGGCTCCGGTTTCCGGACGCGATCCATCGACGGCGCTCCCGCGCGAGGCCGGCGAAGGTCCGTTCATTCTTCCCGAAGACGACTTCCTGGTCGGCCCAGGACGCGAAGTCGGTGTGGGAGGTGCCACGAGCTCAGGCACACTGGCGCAAGATCAACCAGTATCTCGGCTCCAGTGGAGTATCCGCATTGGGCTGTTGTTGCTTGTGGCGGCCATTGGCGCGGTGGCGTTCCTCTGGCTGCGCGGCCTGCGCGGCCTGACCCCCGCCACCCAGATGTACGCAAAGCTGACGCGCGGCGCCAGTTGGGGAGGAGTCAAGCCAGATCCGGCACTGACCCCACACGAGTATGCGCAAGTGATTGCACGGGAAGTGCCCGGAGCCCGCGCGCCCGCCACCTATCTCACCGATTTGTACGTGCGTGAGACATATGGCCGATCCGCGCCGACGCAGACAGAGATGCTGCGTGCACGGCAAGCGTGGATGCGTTTGCGCGCGCTGTTTGTCAAGCACCTGTTCGCGCGGTTACGCCCTTGGAGCGCACGGAGACACGACGACGGCGACGATCCGGATTGGTAGTTCGCGGGTTGCTCACTCCCTGATGTACCATCTCCCGGTCAGTGTTCACACGCACGGATCGGAGCAACGATGGGGCATGTACTCGTCGTCGGTAGTTCCAACACCGATCTGGTTTGTCGTGCACCACGGATCCCCCGGGTGGGAGAAACGATCCACGGCTCGACATTCCACGTGTTCGCCGGCGGGAAGGGCGCAAACCAGGCTGTCGCGGCAGCTCGCGCTGGCGCGCGTGTGACGTTTGTTGGCGCAGTTGGCGATGATGATTTTGGCCGCCAGCGGGTAGACGAGCTCCGTGGTGAGGGCATCTCCGTAGATGCCGTGCGTACGGTCGGTGGAGCGCCCTCAGGGGTCGCACTCATCACCGTAGATGATGCTGGCGAGAACAGTATCGTCATTATCACCGGAGCGAACGCACAGATTCGTGCCGACGACGCGCGCAACGCGATCACAGCAAGCGGCCACGACGTGCTGAGCCTGACGCTGGAGATCCCATATGCCGTTGTGGCAGCCAGCGTCGCCGCGAGCATCGGCCGTGGCCGCACGGTGTTGAATGCCGCGCCTTACGACCCACGTTTGGCGGAGCTCGTCAATGCGCTCGACGTGCTCATCGTGAATGAAATCGAAGCGGGCCAACATCTTGGCTATGACATAACAATCGCCAACGCGATAGACGGCGCCCAGTCGATCGTCCGAACCGGTCCACGCGCTGTTGTCATCACCCTCGGCAAGGATGGGGCGGTTCTCGCAACCGAAACGGGCGCAGCGCACTTCCCCGCACCGATCGTGCACGCCATCGACACGACCGGTGCCGGAGACGCGTTCTGTGGCGTCTTTTGCGCATGGCTCGGTGCCGGGGAACCGATCACAGCGGCGACGCGAGCGGGAGTAGTAGCTGGGGCGTTGGCAGTTCAAGTCGCTGGCGCCCAGCCCTCGTTGCCGTCACGCCAGGCAATCCTTCAGGCCATGGGTTAGTTGGCATCGTCATGGCGATCCGCCGTTTCGACCATACATCCGGCGGCTTCGTTCCGCTTGACGAGCACGAAGCGCTTGAAGTCACTGGCACGCCACTCTGGCTCGACCTGATCGCTCCACACAGAGACGAAGTGCTCAGCATCGGCCACCGCTTTGCATTCCATCAGCTGGCCATTGAAGATGCGTTGAAACGCAGGCAGCGTCCTAAAGCAGACTTTTACGAGCACCATGTATTCATCGTGCTCTACGCACTCTCCCCGGACATGGTTGAGCACATAGTCGAGGCCCGCGAAGTGAGTCTGTTCGCAGGACGTGGCTTTGTGGTCACGTTGCACACTGAGGAGCTGCCGGAGATACACGAGGCCGCGCTGCGCTGGAAAGAGCATTGTGGCGACAATCCTGGCCCAAGCTCCGCGATGCTCGTCTACACGATCGCGGATACGATCGTCGACGGCTACTTCCCTTGTATGGACCAGATTGCAGAGGAAATCGACGATCTCGAAACAGCGATGTTCGCAGGGGACAATGCCGACAGTCTCGAACGCATATTTCGGATGAAGCGCTCGCTGATCGACCTGCGTCGCGTCGTTGCACCGGCGCGTGATGTCTTCAATGCGTTTACCCGGCGTGAACTGCCAGCCTTAGGGTCGGAGACGATCTACTACTTCCAGGACGTCTACGACCACGTGATTCGCGCAACCGACCAGATCGACGCGCACCGCGACGTGCTTGCGTCGGCGATCGACGTACACCTGACCTTGGTCTCGAACCGCATGAACCAGACGGTTCGCACGCTCACTGCTGCAAGCATCGTCCTGATGTCGCTGGCGCTGATCGCTGGCGTGTACGGCATGAACTTCGAACACATGCCAGAACTACGGTGGCAGTACGGTTACGCGGCGGCGCTAATGTTGATGGCTATTGTCGGAGGGTCATTAACCTGGCTGTTCAAGCGACTGGGGTGGTGGTGAGTGGGCTGGCGGAAGGGGAGGGATTCGAACCCTCGAGGCGAGAGATCCCGCCTACGCGCTTTCCAGGCGCGCGCACTAGGCCAACTATGCGACCCTTCCCTGCACTTCAACGGGGCGGAGAGGGAGGGATTCGAACCCTCGGAGGCTCAACACCTCACCAATTTTCGAGATTGGCACCTTAAACCACTCGGACACCTCTCCGCGTACCAGTATACGCAATTCAGCGGGTGGAGAAAACGGGCAAAACAACAGAACCACGGTCAAGAGACCGTGGTCCGCCTCGTACGCCCGGAGGGACTTGAACCCCCGACCTTTTGGTCCGCAACCAAACGCTCTATCCGCTGAGCTACGGGCGCCTATGCAACCTGCCGTGCCTGGCAGCAGCCGCTATCGTATCACGCCACGATGTCCTCGCCAACACCGATTTCGGCTGGCCCCCGGGCCGTGAGCCACACTCGAACGGTTGTGGCGCCTCATCGTTCCGCTTGCGCTCGAGTCGTTTCACCGTCGGGACAAATTTGCGCCCGGAATCGCTTGACATTCCCGAAGCGGCCAGCATATGATCGCAGCACTGTTCGCTCACCGTGCGGATGATGAGGCAATGATGCGGTCTGACCGGTCGATCACAGTGGGTTTGGATGGTGCGCACGTGCGCAGCCACTCTGCTGTGTGCCCGGCGTTCGAGAGCATTATTGGCCTTATCGTAGCGATTCTCCTTATTGAGGAGACGTAAGGGAGCGCACGCGAACAGGGCCAGAAGGATCAGACGCAACGCGAGCCTCCCGATTCCGGGAGGCTCTCTGCATTTACAGGAACCGGCAGTAGCCGGGCAGGGGAGGGTAGACACGATGACGGCAACTGCGAAGGCGGCGAGCGCACCGCCGATAGCGGAGGCGGAACCCGCAGCGAAAGCCGAGGCGAGCGCCAAGCCAAATATCGGCGCGCGGGTGCTCTGCCAGGCGCTGGAGCGCGAGGGAGTCGAGGTGATTTTCGGCTACCCCGGCGGCGCGGTCATACCCTTGTACGATGTCCTTCCGGAGTTCGGGATCAACCACGTCCTTGTGCGCCATGAGCAAGGCGCTGGTCATGCAGCGGATGGCTATGCCCGCGCGACCGGCAGGGTGGGCGTCTGCCTGGCAACATCTGGCCCCGGCGCAACCAACCTTGTCACCCCGATCGCAACCGCCATGCTGGATTCGATACCGCTCGTCGCGATCACTGGCCAAGTTCCGCAAGCGGTCATCGGCAGTGATGCGTTCCAAGAAATCGACATCACCGGAATCACCCTCCCGATCACCAAACACAACTTTCTCGTGCGCCGGGTCGAGGATATTGGGCCGACCGTCCAAAAGGCGTTTCATCTCGCGAGCACCGGCCGGCCTGGCCCGGTGTTGATCGACATCCCGAAAGATGTCTTGCTCGCCAAGGGCGAACTGGCGCCACTGCGCCCTATTGAACTCGCGGGCTATAAGCCCACCTACACGCCCCACCGCCGCCAGATCAAGCTCGCGGCGCAAGAGTTGCGGAATGCGCGACGTCCGGTGATCCTGGCCGGGCACGGGATCATCCTTTCGGGCGCGATGGACGCACTGCGGGAGCTCGCCGAAAGAGCGCAGATCCCGGTGGGGCTGACGCTGCTCGGTATCGGCGGTTTTCCGCAAGCGCATCGGCTGTGCCTGGGAATGGTCGGTATGCACGGGTTCGCGCATGCGAACCGAGCGATTCACGAGGCCGATTTCGTCCTCGGCGTTGGAATGCGCTTCGACGACCGGGTGACCGGCAAGCTCTCCGAGTTCGCGCCAAACGCGCGTATCGTCCATATTGACATCGATCCGGCAGAGCTCGGCAAGAACGTGCCCACCGTCGTCCCCATCGTCGGCGATGCCCGCCAAGGGCTGCAGATGCTGGCCGCCGAAATCGAACCGTTGGAACACGACGAGTGGCTGGCAGAGATCGATGAGTGGCGCAGGGTCCCACCATATCGGTTGAGCCGCCCGAGCCGCACCCTCCAGCCACAGTACGTTATGGAGCGCTTGCACCACCTGACTGCTGGCAACGCCATTGTCACCACCGACGTCGGCCAGCACCAAATGTGGGCGGCCCAGTTCTATCGATGTGATACACCCCGGAACTGGATCTCATCGGGTGGCTTAGGAACGATGGGCTTCGGCGTGCCAGCCGCACTCGGCGCTGCTCTCGGCCGCCCCGGTGAGGATGTGTGGGCGGTCGTCGGCGACGGTGGCGTGCAGATGACCCTGTTCGAGTTCGCGACGATTGTCCAGCAGCGCTGCCGAGTGAAAACCGCGATTATCAACAATGGGTATCTCGGCATGGTGCGCCAGTGGCAGCAGTTCTTCCACGACTCGAACTACTCAGAAACGCTCATCTCCGGTCCCGATTTCGTGATGCTCGGCACCGCGTATGGGATGGCCTCGCGGCGAGTTGAACGACGCGAAGAGGTCGATGAGGCGATCCGTTGGGCACAAGCAATCGATGGCCCGGCCCTGATCGAGTTTGTCGTCGGCCAGGAGGAGAACGTCTTCCCGATGATTCCCAGCGGAGCGTCGTTCAAAGACCTGATTGAAGAAGGAGTGTAGGTCCATGCCAACGCGCTCACACACGCTGGTCGTCCAGGTCGAAGACCATCCTGGCGTGCTCAACCGCGTCATGAGTCTGTTCCGTCAACGCGGCTTCAATGTCGATTCGGTTGCCGTGGGTCACGCCGAGGCACCTGGCATTTCGCGCATGACCTTCGTGATCTCAGGAGACGACAAGATCGTCGAGCAGGTCACCAAGCAACTGTACAAATTGCTCGAAGTGATCAAGGTGAACGACGTTACCGGAGAGAACACGATCCAGCGCGAGCTTGCGCTGATCAAGGTCAACGCCAACGACCGGACACGTGCAGACATCATGCGCATCGCCACAGACATCTTCAGGGCGCGCTTCGTCGATGCGTCCCCCGACTCGCTTACCCTTGAAGTCACTGGCCCATCCGACAAGATCGAATCGCTGCTGACGATGATCCGGCCGTATGGGATAAAGGAAGTCGCCCGCACTGGTCTGGTTGCGATGACGCGCGGCGGTGGTACTGGCACGCTCTCGATCGTGCGCGACGCCGTCGCCTGAACCTGGCGCCACCGCTCAATACACTGACGCCCCGCCACGACTACCGGCGGGGCGTTCGTCCTTCGACAGCCTGCATATACTCCTACGCGGGGGCCGCTACAGTTGCCGCCCTGAGTCGCCTGGAGTTGCCACAGTGACACACAGCACTATGAGTCTCGCAGCCAGCACACACACGCTTGCAAATGGGCTCACCATCGTGACGCTACCACGCCGAACCGCGCCGCTCGGCACGTTCTGGATCTGGTACCGAGTCGGCGGGCGAAATGAGACGCCAGGGATCACCGGCATTTCGCACTGGGTCGAGCACATGCTTTTCAAGGGTACTGAGCAGTTCGGCAAAGGCGAAATCTTCCGCTCCGTCACTGCGAACGGCGGCATGCTGAATGGCTTCACCTGGCTCGACTATACCGCCTACTATGAGACGCTCCCCATCGATCGGATTGATTTGGCCTTGCGCATCGAGTCCGATCGCATGGTGAACGCTCGCTTTGACCCCGCCGAGTTCGAGAGCGAGCGCACGGTCATCATCGCTGAGAAGCAAGGTAGCGATAACCAGCCAACAACGTTGCTGCGCGAGGAAGTCACTGCGGCCGCCTTCAGAGCGCATCCGTACGGACAAGGTGTCATCGGCTACCTCTCCGATCTAGAGGCAATGCAGCGCGACGATCTCTACTCGTACTACCGCATGTACTATCAACCAGGCAACGCAGTTGCTGTGTTCGCTGGCGACTTGGAAGCGAGCGATGCAGTAGAACGCATTGCGGCTGCGTTTGGCGACATACCACCCGGCCCACCTGTACCGGCGGTGCGGACCGTCGAACCGCAACAGTACGGTGAACGCAGGGTGACTGTCGTCCGGCCCGCGCCAAGTCGCGTGGTCCAGGTCGTATACAAGAGCCCTCCGGCATCCCACCCGGATACTGCCGCGCTGATGGTTGCTGACGCGATCCTCTCCGGCGGAAAGTCCATTGGCGCTGGAGGCGGCGCAGGGATGGGTCGTTCTTCGCGCTTGTATCGCAGGCTGGTCGCTTCCGGGTTGGTCGCCGCCGCCGGAAGCTCGTTCGGCCTGACGATCGACCCCTATCTGTTCGGCCTCAGTGCAACGCTGAAACCGGAGTCCGATAGCACACAGGTTGAAGAGATCCTGCACGCTGAAATTGAACGGCTTTCAACCGAACCGGCGCCCAAAGATGAACTCGAGCGTGCGCAGAAGCAACTGCGTGCACAGGAAGCCTACGCTACAGAGAGCGCTGCGGGAGCTGCTTCGCTCCTGGGGGCACTTGCCATGGTCTCTCCGGGAGAGAGTGCCGAATCATTTTCGTCGCGGGTGGCGGCGGTGACCGCTGAGGACATCATGGAAGCCGCGCAGCGCTGGCTGCGGCCGGCAAACCGCACAGTTGGCTGGCTGATTCCGGAAGAATCTGGATCAACACCACACTCCTCCATACCATCGTCGGTGCTCGTTCCCCCGGCAGGCTACGTTCCGGATGCTGCCGACCTCGGGCTGGAACACAACATGCCGGTTGTCCGGTCCACTCGCCTGAAAAATGGCTTGACCGTTGCGACTCTTCAGCCGAACCCGGCAGCCAGCTCACGCGCTGTGAGCGTGCGACTGCGCGTACCTGGCGGAAGCGTTGTCGAGCGCGCAGCTCACGGAGTTGCAGCTTTCACCGCCGCGATGCTCACCCGTGGAAGCGCCGGTCACACGATGGACGACATTGCCGAAGCGCTCGATGGACTCGGCGCATCGCTCGCTACCAGCGCGGGACGCGAATGGACCGAGATAGTCGGTAAGTCACTGCGGGAAGACGCGCCGGTATTGCTGGCGTACCTTGCCGACGCGGTACTACGACCGGACTTCCCTGAGGACCAGATTGAGATCGTTCGCGGGCAGACGCTCACCAACCTCCGCCAGGCAGCGCAAGATACTCGCGCGGAGTCAGAGCGCGCGTTGCGGGAACTGCTCTTCCCAGTGGGTCACCCATACCGTGAACGCATCACTGGCACAGAAGCGTCGGTAGGTGCAATGTCGCGCGAAATGCTCCAAGAGCATCATCAAGCAGCAATTCGACCGGGTGGAGCGATAATCGCCGTGGCGGGAGGGCTGACCCACGATGAAGCGGTCGCATACGTGGAAGCAGCGTTGAGTAACTGGGTAGGTGCTGCTCCTGAGTTCGATACCGCACCTCCCCGCGCGCCAGAACGCGCACTTCGCGAGTACCGTGGTTTACCTGGGAAAGTACAGGCGGACATTGCAGCCGGGACAATCGCGGTCCCGCGTTCGCACCCGGATTACTACGCCCTCAATATGGCCAACCTGATCTTCGGCCGCCTCGGGCTGATGGGACGACTCGGCGAGAGCATTCGCGATCGTCAAGGCATGGCGTACTATGCCTATTCCAGCCTCGAATCCGGCCTCATGCTCGGAACGTGGAGCGCTCGCGCTGGCGTCAACCCAGCGAACGTTGAGCGCGCGGTGGAGACATTGCGCGAAGAGTTACGCATGTTCCTGGAAGACGGGCCAACTGAGCGGGAAATGGCCGATGCGGTTGGCAACGTCACCGGGTCGCTCCCCCTCGGATTGGAAACGCCCGATAGCGTGGCGCGGGTTGCAGCTGACATCGTGTCGTTCAACCTCGGCGACGACTATCTGCAACGGTTCCCGTCCATTGTCAGGGGCCTGACCGCTGCTGAAATCACCGAGGTCATGGCACGCTACATCGACCCTGCGCGTCTGGCAATCGGTATTGCCGGGCCGCCAGGCGATGAGGCACAGAACGGGTGGCATAATCGACAGTGAGGGCGGTTCGTCCCGCCTGGGAAGAGAAGATGGAAGCGCATGTCAGCTCCGGAAACCCTCTATGCAAACTTTTGGATCTACGCCGTTGACCGCAGCTGGCGGCAGCTGGAAGCGCCAGCCAAAGCCGCAGCCCAAGCCCAGTTTGCCTGCATCTTGGAAGATGCTCAGGCCGAAGGCGTGCGTATTCGTGGCGTGTACTCGATGACCGGCTTGCGGCACGATGCAGACCTGATCCTCTGGGTCATTGCGGATACCGTGGAAGCGATGCAGCGTCTTGCGACGGCGATCAATGCATCAACCCTGGGTGGCTATCTGGAAACACGCTACACATACCTTGGCGCGGCGCTCGGGACCCGCTACACCAGCGACCATGCTCCGGCGTTCGTGCGTGGCATCCCGCCGAAGCGCTATCTCAGCGTCTATCCGTTCGTGAAAACGCACGAGTGGTACCAGCTACCGTTCGAGGAACGGAGGCAGGCCATGGCGGAGCATGGACGCTTGGGACGCGATTACCCCGAGATCCTGACGAACACCGTTAGCTCATTCGGCATCGGCGACCACGAGTTTGTTGTCGCATTCGAGGCGGATGACGTGGCCGAGATGGTGCGGATGGTAGAGCACCTGCGTCCGGCGGCGTCACGACCGTACACCAAGCTCGACACCCCCATTTTTCTCGGCGTGCGCAAGGATGTGCGCGACGCATTGGCTGATCTGGGCTAGCCCGCGTCTTCGTTACGGTTGCACCGACGGGAGGGACGGCAGTGGGTCGCTGGAAGGATGAAGCGCAGTGTGCGGTCATGCTCACATTCGATGTCGATGCGGAAACCCTCTGGCTCGCGGGAGATATGTCCAACCTGAACCGCCCCGGCATGCTCTCGCAGGGAACCTATGGCGCCCGCGTCGCCGTCCCGCTGATTCTTGACCTTCTGCGGCGGCACGAACTCAAGGCGACGTTCTTCACCCCCGGTTGGACCGCTGAGAACCACCCGCTCATCATCGAAGCAGTCCACCGGCAAGGGCATGAAATCGGCCATCACGGTTGGATCCACGAGCACACGACCACGCTGAGCCGCGACGGCGAGGAGGAGGTGCTCCAGAAGGGCATCCGTGCGCTGAAGGCGATCACCGGCGTCAATCCCCGCGGCTACCGCTCGCCATCGTGGGAGTTCTCCACCAACACACTTGACTTATTGCACGCATACGGCTTCACATACTCCAGCAACTTGATGAGCCACTTCATCCCGTGGGTGCATACCGAAAGCGGTATCGTGGAGCTGCCCGTGAGCTGGCTGCTCGACGATGCGCCGTTCTTCATGTTCCGGGCTGGGTCACCTCGCCCGATCAGTGCAGCCGAAAACGTGTACCAGGCCTGGAGTGAAGAGTTCCTGGGCATCTATCGTTACGGTGGCCTGTTCAACCTGACGATGCATCCGCAGTTCATTGGGCGACCAGGCAGGCTACTGATGCTCGAACGCCTGATTGCCTATATCCGCTCGTTTCCTGACGTTTGGTTCGCAACAGGTGCGGAGATCGCCGACTACTGGACCAGCGAAGGGCTCGAGCACCGCGACCATCACCCCGAAGTACAGCGCGCGCTGTCGCTGGATGGCGAGTGATGACTCCATCCGGCTCTAACCGACTGAGCGGGTTGCGCGCGATCGTCACCGGTGCGGGCCAAGGCATCGGTGCTGCCATAGCCATTGCATTCGCGCAGGCAGGCGCGACGCTGGTACTGAACGACTGGAACGCGGACACCGTGCAGCGTGTAGCCGATGAGATACGCCTCATCGGGACGCCGGTTCTCAGCGTAACCGGCGATGTTTCGGAGCCGTCGACCGCCGATGCGCTTGTGTCGCAGGCAGCCGCCTCGTATGGCGGCCTCGATGTCCTGGTCAATAACGCGGGCATTGGGGGCGTTGGCAAGACAATCCTTGAAACAGACCTCGCCGAGTGGGAGCGGTTTCTGAGAATCGACTTGACGAGCGTGTTTCTCCTCTGCCGAGCAGCGGTGCCAGCAATGCGAGCGTCTGGCGGCGGGAGTATCGTCAATATCTCCTCGATTACCGGCCTGACTGGGGCGGCGGGAAGCGTGCCATACGGTGCAGCGAAGGCAGGCGTCATCGGGTTGACTCGCTCGTTGGCGCGCGAAGTCGCAGTATCGCGCATACGCGTGAACGCCATAGCGCCTGGGTTGATCGACACTGACATGTCACGAGCGCGTGGCCAGGAAGCCGCGCGAGCCGCCGTATTGTGGCCACGCATCGGTCAGCCGGAGGACATCGCACACCTGGCGGTCTATCTTGCCTCTCCTGAAGCAGAGTTCGTCACAGGGCAAGTCCTGAGCGTCAACGGTGGTGCGCTGATGTAGGCAGCGTGGAAGGCGAGTGGGTGTGGCGCAACAACAGAGCCTGTTTACCCTCGCCGAAGCAACCGCACTGTTACCATGGCTGCGCGTCCGTCTCCAACGGTTACAGGCGTTGAAGCGCGAACATGACGATACGGTTCGACGTTTGGCCGGAATGACCCCGGCGATGCGTTCCAATGGCAGCGCTGTCCTCGGTGCACAGCTGGAGACTCGCCTCGATACGTTGATCCAGGAGATTCGGGACTCCCTGCTTGAAATAACCGACGTGGGGGTGGAGGTCAAAGACATCGACACCGGCTTGGTCGACTTCCCTGCACTGCGTGGTAGCCGGGTTGTCTACCTGTGCTGGCGCTTGGGCGAAGAGACAATCGGCTACTGGCACGAACTTGACGCAGGGTTCGCTGGTCGGCAACCGCTCGACTAGCGCCAGGTCGTCGCAACCTAGGTGATACACTTGGGGACAAAGCATCCAGCCACGAGGGTGCGTTCGTACAGGATTTTATTGATGACAGTGTCAGCGCTGACACTGCTCGGTGTTCCTACGTCACGGTTTCTCGCCGTCGCTTCGGTTGGCAACGAGGTGCTTCGGAGCGAACCGCTCTGGAGAGATTGAACCGGCTGAACGAGCCCGTTGACGCCGCTCCAACCAGAGTCCAACATCCATTCGGTAGAACTGACTTGGGAGAACCCTGGCATGTATTGGACCCGCAAGCACGTACTTGTTTGTACCGCTTCGCATTGTATGCAGAAGGGGGCGAATAACGTCGCCGGCCGGCTCCGAATCGAGCTCAAGCGTCGCGGAATCGACGACGCATTCATGGTCAATACGTGTGACTCGATCGAACTTTGCGATATTGGCCCGAATGTCGTCGTCTATCCCGAGGGTCACATCTATTGCGGCGTCCAAGTGGCTGATATTCCCGATATCATCGCATCCCTGCAGGGCGGCCCTCCCCTGGAACGCCTGCTCGTCTCAGCTGAGGCTCCGGCTGAGCGGAAGCGTGAAGCGGCATATCGCGCCGCCCTCGACGCATCGCAAGACGGCGTCGTCCCGGCAGAAGCCTTCGAGGCGTTGGTGGCGGAACACGGGTTCGACGAAGGATGGGTGGCCGAGCAAGCACGCCGCGGGTTCATCGGCCGGAAGGAAGTTGACGGCAGGCCCGTTATCACGATTACGAGCAAAGCCCGGACCCGCTATCGGCTTACCGTGGCGGGAAGTGAAGCAACGCGGTCCGAGTAGCACCAGCGAAGTGACATGACACAACACCCCGACAATGCACAAGCTACCCCCACCGAGCCTCGGTCGGTCGTCCGGCGAATACCGCGGCCGTTCCTCGTGCGACTCGTCATCGGACTGTTCGTGGTCTTTGGCATTGCAATGGTCAACCCCTCGTTCGTGGGTTGGGGCCTTGCGGTGACCGCCGCCATCGTCGCAGTCCCGTTGTCGCGCTTTCGTGCGTATGCAATTGCGTTCCTCCCCTACGGATTGGTCTGGCTCGGGTTCACCCTCTTGCGGGCACTGGCGGACGAGACGCCCGTGCCACTACGCACGAGTGAAGTTACCCGAGTCGAGCGCTGGCTGTTTTTCGGCCATACGCCAACAATCTGGTTGCAGGAGCGGCTGTTTGATCCGTTGAACATCTCATTTCTGGATTACCTCACGACGTTCACACACTGGTCATATTTCATTGTTCCGCATGTTGCTGCAATTCTCATCTGGCGCACTCGCCCCGACCTGTTTCGCCGCTTCTTGATTGCGATGACGCTGACGATGGGGGTTGGCCTCGTCGTCTACTTTCTTTCTCCGGCTGCGCCACCGTGGCTTACCGCCGACAAGGCCCCGCAACAGGACATCTACCGCGTCATGGCAAACGTCGGACGTACACTGAATTCCAGCCTCTACGACCGCACCTATAGCGTCCTCGGAGACCCGAACCCGGTTGCCGCAATGCCATCGCTGCACCAGGCCATCACGTTTCTCTTGTTCTTGTTCGCGCTGCACTATGGCCGCAAGATCGCGATAGCGGCGCTGATCTACTCGCTCGCGATGGGCTTTTCCCTTGTGTACACCGGTGAGCACTACGTGATCGACGCGCTCGTCGGATGCGCGATCGCCACCTACGGGTACATGTTCGCAGGGCGTTGGATCACATTGACGACACCTGTATTTCGCCGCAGACGTGGCGTAATGACGACACCCAGCCACGTCGATGGGCCGCCGACTGTACCGAAACTGCGTGACAGCCAGGCGCCCGGAAGGATTGCTGATGGTACAGCCGCCGCAAGCGTCGCCGATCCAGCTTGACGTCGGTACTGAAACCGTGACTGATCCTGCCATAATGCCCGACTCAGCATTGGGTCCGAACAACGGTCAGTTCGCCCACCCAGCCGAGGCGGAGTTTGCAGCATTTCTGGACTTCTTCCGCATCCGGTGGCGCTATGAGCCCAAGTCGTTCCCACTGCGCTGGCGTGATGGCCGGATTGCCGAAATGTTCACACCCGACTTTTATCTGCCCGAGCAAGACCTGTTCGTCGAACTGACAACGATGCGGCAGTCGTTGGTCACGCGCAAGCATCGCAAGCTCCGGCGGTTGCGCGAGCTGTACCCAAATGTCAATGTCGTATTGCTCCATCGTAAAGCGTTCCACGAGCTGCTGGCACGGTTCGGCTACGGTGCGGTCGAGATTACGTCGCTCAGAGAGGACGATATCGAACGTATCATGTTCTCGGCTGCCGAAATCAGCGCGAGAGTCCACGAGCTCGGAGCACAGATCTCGCGCGACTACGCAGGAGAATCGCTCGTTTTGGTCGGGCTGCTGAAGGGCATCACCTTTTTCCTGGCGGATCTTGCGCGCGCAATCACCCGCCCACTGGCGATCGATTACCTTTCGGTTGCGGCGCCGACGCAGGACGTGCGGGGCGTTGAGATCGTGCGGGGACTCGATATCGACGTGCGCGGGAAGCATGTGCTGCTGGTTGAAGACATTGTGAACACAGGGCTGACGTTACAGTTCGTCCTGGACCATCTGCGCTCGCTGGAGCCAGCCAGTTTGGAAATCTGCGCCCTGCTCGACAAGTCGGAGCGTCGCATCGTCCAGCTCGATGCACGCTATGTTGGGTTCACTATCCCAAATGAATATGTCGTTGGTTACGGACTCGATCACCACGAGCTGTATCGCAATTTGCCGTTTATCTGCGTCCTGAAACCGGCAGCCTACGAGTCACACCCAGCCGGTCGGTTGGCCCTTGCGAGCGCGGGCGACACGGTACGCTGACGTCGTGGCGGTGCGTGTGGGAGTGTGCGTGCTGGGTTTCAAGACCCACCGGACGTTGCGGTACTTGACACTGCTGCTCCTTGTGCTGCTCGTGGGCTGCGCGGGTGGTGACGATGAGCAGGTTACCCCTCCTCGCGCGACGGGGACCGTTGCATCAATGCCGGCCACCGTCACCCCGGCGGCCACGGCGACGCCAACAGCCAAGATGGACTCTCCGCCTGCAACCAGCGTCGCTACCGTGCCTAGTACTCCTGTCCCAAGTCCAGCGAGTAACACCGCAACCGCCACACGCGAGATCGAGCGTGGAGCGCGGCACACGGTGAGAGTGGGAGACAACACAATCGAGCTACCCGTCGGTCTGACGATGGAGGTGTTCGCGGAGAACCTCGGCTCGCCACGGCTCATGGCCTTCGACTCCGCCGGCGTGCTGTATGTCACTGACTCGCGGGGGCGAGTGTTGCGCTTGCCTGACATTGACGAAGACGGACGAGCCGATGCAGTTGAGGTGGTTGCATCAGGTCTCCGCATTCCTCACGGCATCGCCTTTCATCAGGGATCGCTCTACATCGCGGAAGAATCGCTGGTGAGCCGGATGATTGACGAGAACGGAGATGGATTCTACGAGTCATCGGAGCCGATCGTCGCTGGACTACCGGATG
>QEUZ01000428.1 GCA_003577355.1 Chloroflexota bacterium
CCCTGACCTTCTGCGTGGAGATCCCTCGACTGGCGCTCGGGATGACTGTCGAGAACGTGTTCGCGCGGACGTAACGCTTCTGGACAACAACATCAGACGCCTTTGACATAGCCCCGCCATGCACGCCCACCTCTATTGACACCGTTTTGCAATCTGCTTCGATGGTTCATCGGCGGAGTTGGTGACGCTCCGGAAAGCGGCGATGCGGGCCACCGCCGTACTGTCGCCAGTTCAAGCTGGGGGATCTTCCCGGAGGCGGAGACGACTGCCTTCGTCGTCCGCACCACCCGATCCTCCGTCTGCTGTCCCGACTGCAGCCTCACTATCGATCGCTTCCACAGCTGGTACGCCCGCCAGCCCGAGGGACTCCCGTGGCGACGACTGTCGGACCGCTTGCTTCTCCGTGCCCGCCGGTGGGGTTGCTTTCGGCCGCAAATAGACCAGCCAGTACACGGCCGCGACGAGCACGCCACCGCCAATCACGTTGCCGAGGGTGACGGGCAGGAGATTGTCGATGATGAAGCCGCTCCAGGTGAGGTTCGGACTGGCGTCAGCGCCGAGGGACGGTTCATCCTTGAGCAGGATGCCGATCGGGATGAGGTACATGTTGGCAACGCTGTGCTCGAAGCCAGAGGCGACGAAGCCGGCAATCGTTGGAATGATGGCGAAGATCTTGTCGACGTTGCTGCGCGCGCTAAAGCACAGCCAGACCGCCAAGTTGACCAGCGCATTGCACAGTATGCCGCGCGTCAGTGCCTCACTGAACGATAGGTCGACCTTGTTGCTCGCGGTGATGACCGCACTCCGGCCCACCGCGTCTCCACTTAGGCTCCATTGACCGGACCAGTACAGCAGCGCGACGACGCCCAGTGCCCCGGCGAAGTTGCCGAGATACGCCAGCGTCCAGTTGCGGAGCAACTGGTTTGTCGTCACCTGCTTGCCCAGCCAGGCCATCACGATCAGGGTATTGCCGGTGAACAACTCCGCCCCGGCGATAATCACCAGGATCAGTCCGACAGAGAAGGCCACTCCGGCCAGTAAGCGCGTCGGACCATAGCCGAGGGCCGACTCGACGCCCACGACTGTTGCCAATTGCGCGCCGAGCGCGATGAAGCTCCCCGCCAGCACGCCCAGCGTCAGGGTCGTGAGCGTATCGAGCCGTGACTTTGCGACGCCGGCCGCTTGCGCCCGCCCGGCCATCTCGGCAGGCGCGTAGGGGTCGATGTGCAGATCGGGGGTCGAGATGCGTGGATCAGCCAGCATACGCACTTCCAGATCCTCTTCAGCAATCATCTTCAGCCGGAGTGTAGACGTTGTGCTCTCCGGAATAGAAGTGGTTCATCGATGTCTGATACTCTCGGAGTAGCCACAGGCAGTGCCGCAGGGGCGATAACTGGCATGCGCGACCGCAGCACACGGCCGGCCGAACTCCGCGCGTCTCCCGCCGGTTGTGAGTGGACACACGATCGCTCCGGCCGGCCCGCACGCTGTGCGCTTCATCCAGAATGCGCTTATCAGTGCCGCAGGAATACGGCGAACGGTCGGTGAGGACTCGGCAGGCAGCCAGTATCTGGGCATCTCAGTTCCAGATAACGTCTATCGGTTGCTCTCTCGCCCGCCCTCTGCGATCCTGCCCGCAACCGAGAGCGTGGAGGGAGAAGCAGCATGGGCACTGCCAAGGAACACTGGAGCCGGGAACCGGGCCGCTGGGAGGCGACCCTGATGCCGGAAGCTTGGGCGACGATCCCGGTGATCGCCACACCAAAGGTCTCGCCGGACCGTACGCGGATCGCCTACAGCCGTGGCTATGATGGCCGGTTGGATGTCATGGTCGTGCCGGTCGATGGCGGGCCATCGCTGCAATTGACCGATTACGCTCGCCCCCAGGGGCCGGACCTCAGCCAGCGCCAGGCGCATTCGATCGCCTGGACGCCGGATAGCGCGGCGATCGTGTTTGCCTCCAACCAGCAGGGCAAGCTCTGGAAGGTCGGGGCGCATGGCGGCCCCTCGCGGCCGGTGGAGGAAGCAGCCGGCAACCACCACTCGCCGGCGGTCTCGCCAGACGGCAAGTGGGTGGCCTTCGTGGCCGAGCGCGAAGAGAACGTGGACATCTTCATCGCGAGCATGGATGGCTCGCAGGTGCGCTGTATGACGAGCACCGACCCTGCCGACGACGAATATGTCGCCGAGCCGAAGTGGTCGCCCGACGGCAGCAAGCTCGTCTGGATGCAGTGGCCGCACTACGACATGCCGTGGGATGAGTGCGCACTCGTCGTCGCCGACGTTGCCAGTGGTGAGCGCACCATCGTGGCCTCCGGTGAACGTGTCATCAACAACTGGCCCCAGTGGTCGCCGGATGGTCAGTGGATCGCCTTCATGTCCGACCGCAACAGCGGCCACCCGAACCTGCACCGTGTCCGGCCGGATGGCTCCAACCTGGAAAGCCTGGTCTACGAACGGGCCGACCACCTTTGGCCCTGCTGGTCGCCGGACGGCGCCTCGCTGGCTTACACGCGTAACGAAGATAACGAGAACCAGATCTGGATCTGGAGCGATGGCCGGGCGCGCAAGATCACGACCGAACCAGGGGTGCACAGCGACCTGAGCTGGATCGACAACACCCGCATCGCCTGCATCTTCCAATCGCCGCTCGCGCCGCCCGATATCTGGGCGGTGACGACCAGCGGCGAGCGCTCGCAGCTCACCCACAGCGCCACCGGCGGGGTGCTGGGTGGCGACTTGGTGCTGCCGGAGGTGATCTCCTGGCGTTCCCGCGATGGTCTGCAGGTGACTGGCATGCTCTTCACTCCGAAGGAGCAGGTCCCCGGCAAGCACCCGCTGGTCGTCCATATCCACGGTGGGCCAGTTGGCCAGTGGAACAAGCAGTGGATCCCCTGGAACCAGTACCTGGTGCAGCGCGGTTATGTTGTGCTGGTGCCGAACTATCGCGGTTCCAAGGGCTATGGCCGCGAATTCATGGAGAAACTCTACGGCGACTGGGGCGGTGGCGACCTGGAAGACAACATCACCGGCGCCGAGGCGGTGATCACGCGTGGGCTGGTTGACCCGGAGAAGGTCGTGGCGACCGGCGGCTCGGCCGGCGGGTACAGCACCCTCATCTGCATGACCAAGGCCCCGGGCGTTTTCAAGGCTGGCATC
>QEUZ01000429.1 GCA_003577355.1 Chloroflexota bacterium
ATCGAGTCGTTCAGCTCGCTAGCGACGCCGATGAGTTGCAACTGGTAGATCAGCGCCAGCACCAGCGAGGGGATGGCGAGTATCCACCCGGTACGACCGACCAGCCCAGCCGGCAGCGCGAGCGCGACCGCCATCAACACCGTCAGTTCCGTCTCCTCGGCCGCCCACTCCCAGGCACGCGTCATGATGGTGAAGACGGCAAGCAGCGCTACCCAGACAATCAGCGGCACGGCCCTCCGCAGCGGGCTGGCTGGAGGCGCCGTGCGACGTGCTTCCTCCGCTGCGAGCGTGTCCCGCACATATGCCGCAACGGTCCCGTAGTTCTCAGGGGTGCAGTACAGCCGGGCGACCGTGCGCCACGCGCTCGAGAGCGAGACGACCCGCTCGCGCTCGTGGTAGCACACCCGGGCGACATCGCTCCAGCGCAGGAAGCCGTCCTCGCGAGACCCCGCGATCAGGCCAGCGCCCGCCAGCGTGGGGTTCAACGTGAGCGCTCCGGCCACGACCACGATCTTGTTGAAGGCATCGGGCAGGCGACCGGATTCCGTCAGCACCCCACCGGGAGTGAGCGCGAAGCACATCCAATAGCGGTTACGGAAAACAACGAGGCAGACGAACAGGAAGATCGTCGTCACAACGGCTGCCGTGACCGCGTACACCTGCCACGGGAGCAAGACGAACCCTTCCCCGGCAAACAGCCCGATGGTCCCGACGGCCCCGATCATCAGGGCCGCGCCAAGCGCCGACATGCGGACGTAGTCCCAGAGCACGAAGCGGTTGGTGATAAGCGGGACCCGCCGTTCCCATATCAGCGTATCGGCTGTTGCTTGGTGGGGCCGCGATTGCGTTGACATAACCTCCTCTGCTGAAGTGGGTTGAGTCCGCGCTGGGGCAACACTGGCGCCATCCACAGCCGCACTGCGGGCGACTGGCAACCCGGGCACTGGCGTGCCGCACCGTTCGCAGAAGCGTTGCTGCCCATCAAGAGGATGACCGCATTTCGTGCAGTAGCGAGCCGTTCTGCCTGGAGGCGATGTTGTCGTGGCCATCTCAACCCTCCTGTACCGGCGCAGGCACATCTGCCATCAAGAGCATGGGGGAAGAGCCGTTTAAGAGGCATGTTGGACGCGCGACGGGCGTTGCAGGAACGTAGCAATTCAGTGTTCAACGCCAGCTTCCGCGGCGTGCAGACACCGAAGAGGTCCGGCAGCGTAAGTACCGAACCTCTTCCTGCGCGAGTAGCGCCTGTCGCCGGGTTGTCGCTAGACGATCCCCTTCGGGACGATGTACCAGTAGGTGCGGTTGAAGAGCATCTTCTCGTAATGGTAGATGCGGCTCGGGCGCGGCGGTTCCGGTGGGTGGTCGTAATCGAAGTTAAGCGTCGTGGCCTGCTCGTTGCCCGTCTCAAGGAAGCACATGACATGCCCGTTATAGAGGCCGGCGCCTTCGTCCAGTGGCTTCCCGGTGATCTCCGCAGCAATGCGCTCGGCCACCACTTTGGCCTGGAAGTGTGCGGCGGATCCGCTCTTCGATACCGGCAGGTCGGTTGCGTCACCGATGGCGTACACCCGCTCCAGCCCCTGCACCGCGAGGGTATGCCGGTCGGTGGGCGCCCAGCCCTGCTCATCTCCGATACCCGAGGCGCTGATCACCTCCGCACCACGATGCGGCGGGATCATGATCAGCAGGTCGTAATCGAGGGTCGTGCCCTCGAGCGACAGGATCTGTTTCTGTTGCGGGTCGACGGTCTCCGGGTTGAAGAATGTCTCGACCGTCACGCCACGTTCCTCAAGCACCGGTGTGATGAAGTCGGAGACAGTCTCGATCGTGAACGGTCGACCGATGGGGTAGGTATAGACCAGGTTCACGCTCTCCCGCTTGCCGCTGCGGCGCAGGTCCGCGTCGAGCAACAACAGGAACTCGAGAGGGGCCGGTGGGCAGCGGTGCGGCAGTCCCCCCACACCGAGCACGATCGTGCCGCCCTGAAAATCGCGCAACGCCTGACCGAGCTGTGTGGCCGCTTCCGCCGAGTAGAAGTGGTACGCCCCTTCGGCCAGCCCGGGCACATCCTCCGGTGTATTGCGCGACCCTGTTGCAATGACGAGGTAATCGAATGGCAGCGCAGCGCCGCTTTCGGCAACCAGTAACCGGCGCTCCATGTCGATCCGGCTGAAGTCCTCGACGATCAGGTTCACGCGCTTGTCGAGCAGACTCCGCTCATTGCGCACAAGATTGCGCTCGGACTCAGCGCCGAACGGGAGGTAAAGCCAACCTGGCTGGTACACATGCTTCCCGGTCCGGTCGGCAACCGTAATCTGGACATCCTGATCCTTGAGCTTCCTCGCCAGCAGGTTCGCTGCCAGCGTCCCGCCAACCCCTCCACCCAAAATAGCAATGCGTGCCGGCATGATCGCGTCCTTCCGCTGGCCAGCGCTCCTAATGCGTCTTGCGCATGACGAAGCGGGTGTAGCCATCCTCAGCGATTGCGCCGATATACTCGTGCTTCGCCTTGGCAATCCAGACTGGGATGTCCTTCGACGAACCGGGGTCGGACGACAGGACTTCGACAGTCGATCCGACTGGAGCGGTCTTGACCGTGCGGATCAGCTCCATCAACGGGCCAGGGCAGAAACTGCCACGCGCGTCAATCGTCTTGTCAACTTCCACTGTTGCTTCCATCGCAGTCACTCCTTCGACGTTGCTACAAACGCAGCCTAAATGAATAGGGTGAGCTTGGCGTCCTGTGCATCGCCGATGAACCCAGCGACACCGGCCGTGTCGTCAACGATCGGCTCCAGGTCATCCAGGCTCATGCCGAACAGCTCCATCGTCTGGCTGCAGGCCATGACCTTCAGGTTGCCGATCTCGCGGGCCTGCGTCAGGATGTCCATCCAGGACGGGACGTTCTTCGCCTGCATCGCCGCCATCATGGCCGGTGCGAACTCGGCGTATTCAGCGGAGATCTTCTGGTTCGTCTTCCAGGCATCCTTGCGGAACGCATGCAAGCCCCAGTTGGTTAGGAACAGCTCAACATCCAGACCCATCGCAACGCCCCCAGTGGCCAGCGTTGCAGCCGCCATCAGCTTGTCCACCGATCCCGAGAAGACGATGATCGCCATGCGGTCGAG
>QEUZ01000022.1 GCA_003577355.1 Chloroflexota bacterium
ATACCAGGATGCTCGCCGTTGTGACCGACACCGCCATGCCGAATCGAAGGGTCGGCGGCTCGTAGCGCAATTCGACGATATGGCCGCCCTCTGGCAGCGCCACCGCGCGCAGCAGATGGTTCGCCACGAAGATCTCGGCCGGCTTGCCATCGACGTAGGCGCGCCAGTCCGGGTCGTAGGTTTCACTCAGCATCAGCAAACCAGGGGCAGAAGTATAGGTTGTCAGGCGGATGCGGTCCGGCTGATCGTAGAGGATCTGTGTGTATTCGATCTCAGGGTCGGACGCCGGTTCTAGCGCCGGTGCTGGGCGTTCGAGCAACGCTGTTTGGCGGGGGTCCACCTCCCCTTCGGCCAGCAGCGGCAACGCCTCGCCTGCGTTGACCTGCAGCGCCTCATGGACGATCCACATACGCGGCAGCGCCTCGGTGTTTTCGAGGATACGCACATCGTTGTCGGCATAGACAGTTGGGTAGGTGTCAACCAGCCGGCGCAAGTCGGCTCGCTCGGGCGGGAACTCCGCCGGCACAAGGATGAACCGCACATTCAGGAGGTCTAGCAGGGGCGAGCGCAGGCCACCGGCGTAAACATTGGCGTCGTGGTATTCCTGCGGGTGTCCGTTGAGCATCGTCATGTATTCGACGAAACGACGCGACTGGACCGGGTTGTACCCCTGGACATCTTCCAGCGAATGCAACGTGCCACGGTTATTCACCAGGAGCGCGTTCGTCTCTTCTTCGGCAAATTGGTAGCGGTAGAGCATCGTCTGGTTATCGGCTCTGGCGCGCCGGGCTGGGTCGTAGCCAATGTAGCGCCCCGGTGCGTCGGCAGAGCGCTCGCGCAAGTAGGCCACCGCGCCGGTCGGCTCGTAGTAGGCATCCAGGTCGACTCGATGGTATCCGCCATAGGGGGCTTGCGCGGAGACGCCACGGAACGCCCACAGCAGGTCGGTCGTGACGATTGCAGCCAGTAAGAGTGGGGCCACCCAACGCAGGGCTTGCATACGCGACAGACAGAACAGCGTTAGCATCGCCGCCACGACTGCCAACGCGATCAGCGGCTCAACCGGCGCGTCCGTCCCGGCGACAGCGAGCGCAAGCATTGCCAGGCCCGCGAAACCGGCGCCGCCCAGCAATCTGCGCCGCGGGAGCCGCTCACGCGCGAGCGCATCCGCAGCTGCGCCGGCCAAAAAGGCGAACGCCATGTAGCCGACAACCGACACCCGCTCCGGCCAGTGCTTGTGGAGTTCCTCAAAGCGCGGCAGCACGACATACAGCGCCGAATGGAGCGGCGTTTCAAACGGCGTTGCCAGCGTCAACGCAGCGACTCCGAAGACGACGAAGAACCTAGTTGCCGGTCGCCCACGGGTGAATACGACCGCCAGGATCGACAGTAGCAACACAACCGCGCCGGGATAGTGCAGTGTCGGGTCAAGCAGGCGGTCGAGCACCATCCGCGGTGTAACCCCGCCGATTTCCGCCGCCCAGGCGCTGTGTCCGGAGTACTCGCCGCCATCGACGTTCGAGCGGCTCACGTACGCCAGGCGCGGCAGCACCGCCGCCGCCGCCAGCCCGAAGCCGATGGTCAAGATGACGCCGCCATGCAGTACCAGCAGCTTCCAGCGGGTCGCCCATGCCGGCGCCGGTGGGTGCGGAGCGAGCAATGTGCGCCAGGCAACGAATGCCCCCAGGGCAAGCAACAGGTAGTAGACCCCCTGGCCGAGCCAGGCGGCCAGCCCCTGACTGACGGCGAACCCGGCCACCGACCAACCAGCGCAGCGCCCGAACCAGTCGCGCCTCCGCAGCGCCAGCTCGGCGCCCAGCAGCGCCACCGGCGCCCACGAGGCAATCTCCAGCGCTGCCGGGCAACAGACCGAGCGCCCCAGCAGCGGGCCGGAGAGCTGATAGGCAATGCCAGCCAGCAGTGCCCCGCCAACCCCAAGCCCAAGCAGCCGTGCCAGCGCGTACATCGCGAACCCAGCCAGCGCCAGGTGGAACATGACGAACACCGGCGCGGCAAACGGAATCGGCAAGAAGGCGAAGATCAACATGGCGGGGAAATACATCCAGCCAGACTGCGGGTCCGCCGCAAATGGCGCGCCGGCGAACTGATACGGGTTCCAGCCGGGCACATCGCCAGCTCGCAGCCGCTCGCCGAGAAAGTCGTACCAGGGGTAGAACTGGGTCGCCGAGTCCTGACCGATCAGCGCTGCCGGGACGAACAGGTAGCCAACTGCGAGCAACGTCACGCCCGCCAGCGCCGCCAGCGCGAGCCTGTCCGGCCGCTGAAGCGCACGCTGCCACCCTTCGGCAGCCCAACCCCGCAGCCATGCAGGTGCGTGACCAATGCGGCGTGCCTGGGAGAGCCTCGCTCGCACCCAGACCCACAGCGCTGGCAACAGGAGACGGCCGGTTCCTCGCACGTGCCGGAACGCCCTGCCGGCAACGACCACGACGAGCGAGTGCGCCAGCCGCTCTGCAACCCAGGGCCAAAGATACTCCGCACAGAGCACGGCGGCTGCAACGACCGCCAACCCGGCGACGATATCCAGCAGGTAGTGGTTACCGGTCACCATCACCGTCAGGGCCATCAGGCTCAGGTGCAACCCACCGAGCAGCGCGCCGACGCGGCGGTAGGGGAGTGCAGCGGCCAGCCAGAGTACCGCGATACACGTCCAGCCGATATGCATGCTCGGCAGCGCCGCGAACTGGTTAGCTCCCCCGAAGCCGGAGGCAGACGGTTGCGCGCCGCCATACACCGCGAGCGTATCGATGAACCGGTAACCGTGCTCATCCATGAGCCGGGGTGGCGCCAGCGGGTAGAGCGCATACCAGGGCAGCGCGATGAGCGTCGCGCAAATGAATACGCGCCAAATGCGCCGAAACGCCACCGGCGCCAGCACCAGACACAGCGCCGCCGAAGCGAGCAACGCCGGTTTGAACTGCTGATAGTAGATGTTGAAAAAGTCGATCAGGCTGCTGTACTGGAGCACCCAAGCTTGCAGCGCCATCTCAACGCGCTCAACCGACAACCCAAGTGTTGCCTGCCAACCGATCAGCTCGTGGGCGTTGGCGAACGCACTATCCGGTGAGCGCTGGAAATACGTGCGCCGGAAGAGGGAGTACCCCTGCAGGATGGCGAACATCAGCCCGATGTGCCAGACGACGCCCAGCGCCACTCGCGCCGCGCCCGGCGTCGACCACCCACCGGTCGAAGCCCGCAGCATCTCGCTCGTTCGTTCTGGCGAACCTGCTCCTGGGATATCGATCAGGGAACTCCAACTGCCTCGGGGATTCGCGCACCAGGGTGACGAATTGCCCCGTCTACCTCTCCACCCGCTGATTCTGACACCTGCACGTACACGGTGGCAACGCTCTGTTCCAGCGCTACCAGGCCAGCAGGTATAGACCTCCGGCCAGAACCTGGATGCCCGCCACACAGTGCTCGATTGACGAGTATTCTTCCGGGGTGTGCGACCGTCCGTCTTTACTTTGTACGAACACCATCGACATGCGCGCGATCTGCGCCATACGCTGGGCATCGTGCAGTGCGCCGCTCGGCATTGTCAGCGCCGCTATGCCCTGGTCACGGGCCGATTGTTCCAACAGCGCCACAATGGTCGGGTCGGCCGGGCAAGGGTCGAGCCCATCCCCGCCGGTCCAACTGACCTCCAGCCCATGGCGCGCGGCGATCTCGCGCATTGCGGCTTCGTGCGCGGCGGCCATGCCGTTGAGCGCGTCGCGGTCGTTGTGGCGGGTGTTGATTGTGAAGGTCACCGACTTGGGGATAATCGCCGGCCAACCGGGTTCGGCGTGGATGTAGCCAACCGTCGCGACGGCCGGTCGACCGAGGCGCACAGCGTTCTGCTGCACCGCGATCACCATTTCCGCCGCCCCGACGAGCGGGTCGCGGCGCAAGTCCATCGGCATCGCTCCAGCATGGTTGGAATCGCCAACGACGGTGACGCGGTAACCACGCGCACCGTTGATGACGTTCACAATACCGACTGGATACCCAGCATGTTCGAGAATCGGCCCCTGCTCGACGTGGAGTTCGATGAAGTCGCCAATGTCGGTGCGGCGTGCCTCGTGGATCCGCGCCGGGTCGAGCCCAACGGCGCGCATGGCATCCGCCATGCTGGTCCCTTGCGGGTCGATCAGGCGATCAGCCAAGCCCTCCGGCGCCTGGCCGGTGATCGCCCGCGAGCCCCAGAATGAGGCCCCCTGAAAGCGGCTACCCTCTTCCTCGCAAAACGACAGCGCTTCCACTGGGCGCTTTGGCGGGCCGAACTGGGCCACAAGCGCCTCCATGGCGGTGATCGCGGCAATGATCCCCAACGCACCGTCATACCGGCCGCCAGGCAGCTGGGAATCGATATGCGACCCGCTCACAACAGCGGGGCCGCCCTCGGAGCCCTCAACCCGGCCCCAGATATTGCCGACGGCGTCGCGGCGGGTGGCGAAACCGGCCTCAGTGCACCAGCGCTCGACAACCGCCTGCGCCTCGACCCACTCCGGCGAATAGACCGTGCGGCAGACTCCGGTTTCGTAGCACGCCCCGATGCGGGCAAGCTCCATGATGCGCGCTTCCACAACGCCAGGATCTATCCGGATCTTCGGCACCACGGCGCTTCTCCTCTCTTGCATCACCGGCGCGGTTTCATCCTTCAAACAGCGCCGGCAATATCGAAAACAGCAGCCAGTAGACAAACACCGCCGGTACGATACTGCCAGAACGCGCGCGCAAGAACAGCGACAGACCACCGGCCACCAGCCCGACGACGGCGCCGGCCAAGAGCGCCACGACGAACAGGTCCTGCCCGAGGTCATCTTGCGTCGTCGAAGCCAAGCCGCCGCGAATGGCAAACGTCAGCGCAAACAACCCCAGACTGGCCAGGTAGGAACGGGCGTCGTCCAGCACCAGCTCGAAAAAGCTCTGCATGTAGCCGGCAAGCAGCACCTGGATGAGCGCCGCTTCGACAAGCCCGAACGCCACGACCTTCCCGCCGCCTGCTGGGTTTTCCAACACCAGCAACAACGCCAGCAGCAGGCTCAACCCGACCAGGAACACGATTGCCTGCGGCCAGGCTTTGCCGCGCCGAAACAGCGCGGTAAAGCGCTCAGGATTCGCTACCTCAACCGGCGCTGGGCTCACCCACCACAGCCAACCGGCAGCAATAGCCGTGAGCAGCAGCAGCAGAAACCGCACCTGGAACCAGTCGAGCGGAGTCTCATCGATCGAAACCGCCGGAGCATCGAAATAGACGACCAAGAGCGGCCAGGTAAAGGTGAAGAGGATCGTCAGGGTAAACCAGGAGTAGAGCGTGCGCAGCACAAAGGAGCGAACCGAACCGTGACGAGCAAGCGCTGCCGGCAACCCCTTCGGTCGCGGTTCACCCAGCATGCGGAGCCCCTGTCCTTCGCCGTCCGTCCACCGCGTATCTACCCGAGAAACGTCCCAGGAGAACCCGATGGAGCCATCCAAAGCGTCCTCGGGATTACCTGCGGCACCCCAACCTCTCCTGGCTCTCTCAACACATTAGAGCCCGGAACGCTTGGCGATGACCTCCATCATGATCTCATCGGTGCCGCCGCCAATCCGCAGGATGCGAGCGTCACGATAGTGCATCGACACGCGCGTTTCATCGAGGTACCCCATGCCCCCGAGGATCTGC
Organism: Chloroflexota bacterium; assembly: GCA_003577355.1. Lineage (GTDB taxonomy): Bacteria > Chloroflexota > Chloroflexia > Thermomicrobiales > CFX8 > CFX8. The sequence goes on from QEUZ01000022.1 coordinate 5,672, forward strand.
ACGGCGGAATCGGCAACGTTGCACGCCGCGCGCGCTGCAAACAGCTTGGCCATCGCCACGGCCTCGCGCATGTCCCGCGCGTTGGCGTCATACTTTGCCGCTGCCTGCCAGGTCAGCAGCCGCGCCGCCTGGATCTCGGTCGCCATTTCCGATAGCTTGTGTCGCACCGACTGGAACGTCCCGATGGTCGTGCCAAACGCTCTGCGATGCTTGGCATGCTCCAGCGCATCCTCGTAGGCGGCCTGCGCCAGGCCCACACCCATCGCGGCCAGCGAGATGCGCTCGATCTGGAACGCTTCCGCAATCTGGTAGAACCCACGCCCAACCGTACCGATGACACGCTCTTCCGAGACGACGCAATCCTCGAAGACGAGTTCACGGGTATCAGAGGAATGCCACCCCATCTTGTCGAGCGCGCGGCCAGTCGTAAAACCGTGGTCCCCCCGCTCCACCAGGAACATCGTCATCCCGCGATGCCCAGCGCTCGGGTCGGTCTTGGCCGCGACAATGACGAAATCGGCCAGGCCGCCGTTGGTAATGAACATTTTCGTGCCGGTGATCCGGTAGTAGCCCTCATCCGCAACGGCTGTGGTACGAATGCCCGCAACATCGGAGCCGGCGCCAGGCTCCGTCACACCGATCGCGGCGACTTTCTCCCCGGCCAGCAGCGGGCGCAGATAGCGCTCCTGCTGCTCCGGCGTGCCGTAATGCACCAGGTGCGGCGCCGCCATATACGAGCTGACCAGCGGGGTGACGGCTATGCCGCCGGAGGCACGAGCAATCTCTTCAGCGAATATCGCGATGGCCAGCGTGTCGCCGCCGCTGCCGCCCAGTTCCTCCGGGTAGCCCAGGCCGAGGAAGCCATGCCGCCCCAGGAGTGGCCAGAGTTCTGCCGGAAAGGTGCGTTCGCGCTCCGCGCGCTCGACCAGCGGCTGCACTTGCTCGCGCACAAACGCGCGGCAAACCTGCTGAAACTCGCGATGGACCGCATCCAGGTCAAAGGATCCGTTACTCAGTTCTGTGGCTCCCATTGCCATGCCGCCTCCTCGCCTGCCTGGCGCCGTCGACTGCGACGGTCACGTTCGCGAATGATAGAGCATCCGCACACAGCAGTTGCCAGCAACGAAGACCGTAACGGAGGAGGCTTGTACGCCTTTCAGTTGGCGGTATCATTCCCGTGCTCCTGTCTATTCGTACAGGGTGAAACGGAACCTGCGACCGATCCCTGGTTCCGTGCCCCGCACTATCCTCGCGGACATCAGGGAGATTCCCTGAGGGGTAGCAGCGCAGGGGGAGCATCGAAATCGCTCACCCGCAGGTGTGCGGCAGGCGGCCACAACCATTCACTCTTGTTTGAGCATTGTTTGAACGATCGCGGGTATGGGGACGAGGAGTAGCATGAGCAAAGGGTTTCTCAGGTTGACGATGCTGGTCGTCGTGTTGATGGTGGCATCGCTGCTGGCCGCCTGTGGCGGAGGCGACGATGACGACTCCCCAACGCCAACCTCGGCTGCAGCAGAAGTAACGCCAACTCCAGCTGCGGCCGAACCGACCGCGACGACCGCACCTCCACCACCGACGGCAACCACAGCACCGGAACCAGCGACCCCCGAGCCAACCAAGGCATCCGGCGGGACGGTTGAAGTTGACGCACTCTGGTTCGCGTCGGATGGCCAACCCGTCCAAGGTGGCACGAGCCTGGTGCGTGTGAAGGTGACTCCCAAAAACGACACGACGTTGCGCGTCGGCTTCTTTGAATCGGAGGTCGGCGGCTCCGGCCCGCAGTGGCGCGCTGCCGGTTGGATGTCGGTGATCACGTCATCGTTGCTGCTGGGTATCGACCCCTCCAGCTACGAGTTCTCGTTTGACGTAGCCGGGCGCATCGACGGGCCTTCCGCTGGCGCACTGATGACCGTCGCCGTGCTGGCCGGGTTCCTTGGGGACGAAGTGAACCCCAATGTCACGATGACCGGCACAGTCAACCCGGATGGGACCATTGGCCCGGTTGGCGGCATCCCCCACAAGCTCGAAGGTGCAGCCGCAGCCGGCAAGACGATTGTCCTGGTCCCGGGCGGGCAGCGCTACGACTACGACTACGCCCTCGGACAGTCGGTCGACCTGGTCCAGGCCGGGCAGCGTCTCGGCTTGCAGGTCAAGCTCGTGCCGGACATCTACGCTGCCTATCGTGAGCTTACCGGGTCGGAGCTGCCGCGTCCGCAACCGACTGGTCAGGCATCCTTCCCTGGCTCGGCGTTCGACAAATACCGCGCCCAGGCGACCAACTGGTATGCCACCTACCAGGAGAACCGCCGCGACTTCTTCGCCCTGCCGGCGGATGTCCAGGAATACCGCATCGGCCTGATTGACGTCGCCGACTATTACGCTGGCTTGGCCGACCAGTTCCTCGGCGAGGGGCAGATCGCTGCAGCGTACGAAAACGCCTTCAATGCGGCTGCGGTGGCCCGTATTGCTCGCGAAGCTGCCGAGCTTGACAACATCTACTACACCAGTGGCACCGATCCGTTGATCGAGCGTCTCTCATCGAGCCAGTCGGCTGAGACGCGCCTATCGGCGGTGACCCAGCGTCTGGAAGCGGAAAACCCACGCACCGCCAGCGACGCTGTTGCGGTCATGGATGCCTTCGCGAACCTGTCGATCGCTCAGGGGCTGATCTTCCAGGCGCGCGACGCCATCAACACCTACCTGGCAACTCCCGATGCCACGGAAGATGACCTGCTGACGACGATCTACGCCGCAAACTACAATTATGTCTACGCTGACCTGTACCTCGACCTGTCGGAGGATACGCTGAATATCGGCACTGGCTTCGGCAGTTCGCCAGCGCCGAACCTGGAAGTGCTGCAGGCGATCTCGGAAACGCTGCGGCGCGGCGCGGAAGCCAACATCACCTACTTCGAGTCGCTGATCATCGAGCCGTGGGCCGAGGAATACGGGATCCACCCGAACCTGGCGAAGTACTACTTCCAGCAGTCGGACAACGAGTACCTGGTTGCAGTAGCAGCCGTCGGCGGTGCGCAATTCCTCGCCGGCAACATGTTGAAAGAGGAGGCCAAGGCCTCAGTGAACCTGGGGTCGTCCCTCACCGCGTACGCCAAGTCCGCAGCGTTGATCGCGAAGTACTATTCGCTCGGCGCGCAACTGGACGATACCGGCTACGTGGTTGGCTTCGACCGGGTGTCGTCGCTGGCCAATATGCTCGACTTCGCGGACGACCGCGCCGAAGAGCTGCTCTCGTCGGTAGCACACGAAGACCCGATCCAGGGCTTGTACTACTACGACAACGCTCGGCTACTGCGCACTGGCGACTCGCAGGACCAGCTCCTCGCACTAAACTACTACTGGCAATCGGCGATCCTCTCGGAAGCGCTCGGCATCTTCGTCGGCCAGTAACCACCACAGGTGAGGCACACAATAGCGGGGGCGGGCACGTTGCCCGCCCCCCTTCTTCGTGCGCTTGCGGTGTCGCGCGATTGCTTACACTCGCAGCCGGGTACCAAAGCGCGCGGGGTCGAACGGGGTAAGGTTCACGCTGCTGCTGCCAGTGTCGATCAGTTCGGCAAGTGCGACACCGGTGGCCGGGGCGAGTGTCACACCCAGCATCTGGTGGCCGGTCGCAACGTAGACGTTCGCTGAACCCGCCACTTTACCGATAACCGGCAGCCCGTCTGGGGTCAACGGACGCATGCCCACCCAGGTGCGTTCGCGCCCGCTATCCTGCCAGTTCGCCAAATGCGTGCGCCCAGCCCGCCGGATCGCCTCGACCCGAGGCTGCAACTGGCGCACGTTCAAGCCGGATAGCTCCATTGTGCCGGCCACACGTAGCGCGCCATCGAACGGGGTAATGGCTGCACGCGCCTCGACCAGGTCGAGCGGATGACGCAGATCGATCCCTGGCTGGTCGATTGTGATGCTGTAGCCCTTGCCCGCTTCGATCGGTAGGGCAAACCCCATCGTCCGTGCCACATGCCCCGACCACGCGCCTGCTGCCAGGACGACACCATCGGCCTCAAGCGGCCCGATGTTCGTTTGCACTGCTTTGACAACCCCACCCTGGCGTTCGATGCCTTTTACCTCAATGCCGCTGCGCACCTCGCAACCATGCTCCACGAGCCACTCCACCATACCCGTTACAAACGATTCCGGCCGCACATGCCGTTCGTCCGGCAGGTGGAACCCAGCCGTTACTTGCTCGGACAAGGCCGGTTCAAGGCGGTGGACTTCCGCAGCATCAAGCAGCCGAGGCGGCGCAAACCCGAAGCGCTCCAGATCGCGCACGTGCTCGTATGCCTCGACCACGTTCTCGACCTTCAGCCCCACATACAGCAACCCCTGGCTGTGCAATTCAAACGCGACACCGTCGGCGCGCATCCGGTCGAGCTCTGGGAAGGTCAGCCGGTTGAGGTCGACGAGCGCTGACATGCCAGCGTCGTACGGGCCAGGGCGGCAGTTGCGATAGAACTGCCACATCCAACGCATGAACGACGGGTTCGCCCGTGGCTTGATGTAGAGCGGACTATCGTTGTGCAGCATCCACTTCAGAGACGTCTTGACCAGGCCAGGCGCCGGCAGCGGGGTCGACATGCTCGGCACGATCCAGCCGGCGTTCCCCGACGACGCCCCGATACCCGGCACGCCACGTTCCAGCACGACGACCTCCGCCCCGCGTCGCCGCAAGGCCCAAGCCGTCGCCAGCCCAATCACTCCTGCTCCAACAATCACCGTGCGTGCCATGCGTGCCTCCCACGTTGGGTTGGGTGACGAGTGATGAGTGACGAGTGACCAGTGGTGGGATGCGTTGCATTTCACTTGCCGCCGATTTCGGGTGCGGTGTGCTCCGTGAAGCACATCACCGCAGCGACCAGATATCGAAACCACTGGTCACTCGTCACTGGTCACTCGTCACTCATCACTCCCGATCAAAACGCAAATACCGGATGCGTTCCGCGAACACATCAAAGCCGGTGACCTGGTCCCGGTTGTTCCGCGTGAACGCAACTTCGCAGTGTGGCAGGCGAAATGCATCACCAATGGTTGGTTCAAGCGTCACGTCAGCCACCTTCTTCTGGCGAGCGACAAGTTTGCCATCATGGAGCAGGAGCGAGTACCGCACACCGAGATCACGATTGACATAGCTTCCGGTATATTCCGCCAGCAGGGCAGCCGAAGGTTCGGCAACTTCCACCTCAACGAATGTCAGGACACGGCCATCGGAACCCCATTCACGGTACAGGCGTGTGCCATCCGCCTGGGCTTCGATGCGAATTTCGATGGCTGGCTCCCCAAAACGGAATCGCCCCGGCTGAATGGGAACGAGCGGCAGGCGCTCACCGAACGGCGCGTTCGCTGTCAGGGCGCCGTTCTCCAGCTTCACCAGGCGGGTAAGGTGGCTATGCGGATTGCGGAAGAGCCCGGTGTAGGCAGCGAGCTCCTCAGCGCCAAGCGCGAGCGCTGGCGTGTCAAGAAGCTCATCCCCCGCCAGACGGCCGTCGAGGCACATATCAGCGACCCGGCGGGCGAGTGCGCCCGGCTTCACTGTGCTGAGGTTGGCAAGGATCACGACCCCAAAGTCCGCCTCCGGGAACCAGAGCATTTCCGCCCGGTAGCCGGAGTCGACTCCACCATGACTGACGGTACGCAACCCTCGGTAGGCGCCCAACGCCAGCCCGTAGCCGTAGCGCAGGTGCGAGCCATCGCTCAGCGTACCGGGGGTCAGCGCGGCGTCGAGCAGGGTACCTGCCACCGCGCGGCTGCCGAAATTGATGACCCAGCGCGCCAGGTCGTCAACGCACGTGTAAACACAGATCGCACCGGGCGCCTCAACGTTGGATTCCGCCCGTTGATAGCCTCCGCCCTCGCGTGGCGCGTAGCCACTGGCCCGCCCAGGCACAATTTCGGTGATATCGTCATGCACGTGGCTGCGTGTCATACCAGCAGGTTCGAACAACCGCTCGCGCACGAACTCGCGAAACGGCTGCCCGCTGACCCGCTCAACAATCGTCGCGAGCAGGGTGTAACTGGTATTGCAGTAGCTGTATTCGCTGCCCGGTGGGAAGTTGAGCCGCTGGTGGTCGAGCGCGAACCGCCAGACATCATCGTATGCCTGCACGTCATCATCGCGCCAACCGCCCAGGCGGAACAGGCTGTACTGGTCCCGCAACCCGCTGGTGTGGGTGATGAACTGGCGCGGCGTCAGGGTCACCCCCAGATCAGGCAGCTCTGGCAAGTGCTCCCGGACATCGCCATCCAGGTCGAGCTTGCCCTCCTCGGCCAGCAAGGCCGCTGAGAGCGCCGTAAACTGCTTGGATACCGATGCGACATGAAAGACCGTGGCAGGAGTAATCGGCGCTCCGAGGTCCAGGTTTGCGATTCCGTAGCCACGCGCGTAGGCGAGTTCGCCACCCTGGACAATGCCCAACGCCATCCCCGGGGAATCGTCCCTGTCCCACTCGGCGAAAATCGCATCAACGCGTGCCGCCCAATCTGCCACACTCACCCTCCCCGTCCCATCATCAGCCGCGACGGGGACAATACCGGGTGAACGGTGCAAGGGCAAGGCTGCGACTGATGTGGCGTGGTGTGCTCGACTGCGGCCAGCTTCGTTCCGGCGGGACTCTCGAGCAACCTCCGGCGCCACAGCTCGTGCCCACCCGTCGAAATTCTCACCAATGGGGGATACGGATCCTCGCACTGGAGTGGGATGCTCACGCGTGTGGTTCGAGCCGGCGTGCAGGCGCAGGCCGTACGAAAGTGACAGGCGATGCGTGTTCTCGTAACAGGCGCGGCCGGGTTCGTTGGATCGCACGTCTGCGATGCTCTGCTCAGCGCCGGGCACGAAGTCGTGGGGCTCGACAGTTTCATCCCGTACTACCCGCGTGCAACCAAGGAAGCCAACCTGCGCAACGCGCTGGCTCACCCGGCGTTTACCTTCCACGAGCTCGACCTACGCAGCGACTATATTGGCGCCGCACTCGATGGCGTCGACGCTGTCATCCATCAAGCGGCCATGCCTGGTCTGATGCCGAGCTGGACACGTTTCGACGATTACATGACCTGCAACCTGCAGGCGACCCAGCGCCTCGTCGAGGCTGCGCGTATCGCCGGCATTCGCAAGTTCCTGCATATCTCAACGTCGTCGGTCTATGGGAGCACGGCGGTGGGTGATGAGAACCAGCCTGTCGCGCCGGTGTCGCCCTACGGTGTCACGAAGCTCGCCGCGGAGCAGCTGATTCTGGCCTGGGTCCGTTCCTATGGGTTCCCGGCGACGATCCTGCGCTACTTTTCAATCTATGGTCCACGTCAGCGCCCGGACATGGCCTACAGTGTCTTCATCGACGCGCTGATCAACGACCGCCCGATCACAATTTATGGCGACGGAGAGCAGACCCGCTCCAACACCGAGGTCAGCGACTGTGTGCGTGGCACGCTCATGGCGCTGGAGGCTGGGCTGCCGGGCGAGATCTATAACATCGGCGGCGGCCGCGTCATCAGTATCAACCGCGCCGTAGCAGTCCTGGCCGATGCACTCGGCGCCACACCGAGGATCGAATACGCCCCGGCCCGCCTGGGTGACCAGCGTCACACCCGCGCAGATACCCGCAAGGCACAGCAGGCGTTCGGGTATGAACCAACCATCGACCCTGAAGAAGGACTCGTCAACCAGGCGCACTGGCAGTCGCGTGTGCGCGTCACCACTCGGCTCCACTTGGCGGATAAACGAGAGCCGGCACAGCTCCCGGCAATCCGCCCGATCCACCGACGATCTGGCAGCTAGACCAATAGCGCATACGTACGCATAGTCTGAGCTCCGAATAGGCTTGACGGATCAGAACATGCGTGCTACTCTAAGCACATCTTCGGAACGGCGTCCGGGACGCTCCCGGAGCGGGAAAGGGTGAAGGACCCGCCTGAGCGAGTCCTTCGCAGGTCACCTCCGGCAAGGTTGGCCTCAACTCGGCGCTGCGCCGGGCATCGGCCGAACGCTCCCGAAGGTAAGTCTGTTCCCCGGTCACCACGGCCCCCCACGCCAGGTGACCTTGCCTCACTCTCTCCCCCACCTCAAGAGGCGGGTCGCGCTCCCTGCAACGTTTGCGCGGCCTTCGCCTCTCCCCAGTTCCCCGCCCCCACAGCGGTTATGCGATGTTCACGCACCATCCCGGCCAAAGGAGAGCGCGTGGACGCTGGTAGGCGTGTGTACCTGGCCTCTACCGCGAGGCCAAGGCGCGGATCTGCTCGAGGTGCTCACTGTCATGTTCGATGATGTGCTCGACGACATCTTCGATCGACATGGCGCCGCGGGTTTCGTGGATGCCGCTACGGCTCCAGTCGTTGAGCGAAAGCCCCATCAATAGTGAAATCGTTTCACCCCGGCGTGCGTTGAACTCCTCCAGGTTTGTTTGGAGGTCCCCGCTCATCAGGCGTTCTTGCAGTTCCACAAACGCGGGACCCGGAGGCTTGATCAGCGGGTCACGCTGGTGCAGGAGTAGGTTCAGCCGATCAAGCCAGATTTGCTCGGCGGCTGCGAGGTGGGCAAGCACCTGCGCAGCGCTCCACTCGCCTTCCGGAGGAGCGCCTGCTGCTTCAGCGGCCTCCTTGAGGGCATTCGGGATGGAAACCAGCAGGTCGACGTTCTCGCGGTAGGTATCCAGCACGGTAGAAGCCCTTTCCGAACGGCACTCGGCGACGCGGCGTGATGCTAGTCGTTGACGACCAGTTGCCAGGTCACGCCGAACGGATCGGCGAACCGGAACGCGCGTGGGCTATCTTCCAGTACGGTGTAGTTGGCGAACAATGCCCGGCCACGCAGGCGCGCCAGGGTCGAGGAAGACACGGTGACGCTGACGTAGGCAACGCGGTTTTCGTGCATCACCGCCCCCATGCCGGCATTGATGAGCACCAGCGCCACAGGCCCATTCTCCAAGCGGACGATCTCCGGCACGATACCGTCGTGGATGCTGGCAGTCCAATCGAAGTCGGCATCGAGGAACCGCCAGCGGTCGTCCTCCCGGCGGGCGCGATAGGCCACACCCATGCCGAAGAAATCACGATAGAACGCCTCGGCGCGGGCAAGGTCACGCACCCGCACGGCAATTGCATCGACTGCGCCGAGCTCCACGTGTGATTCTGCCGGCACAGCCAGCGCGCTGCTGCTTAGTCGTCCACCATACGGTACTTCGGCCACCCGCGCGCCACCTTCCATCATCGGGAGATCGACATTGCGAATCCGTGGTACGGTGTGTTCCATCCAGTACTGGTCACCCTGGATCATCCGCCGTACCGCGCGTGGATCGTAATCGGCAAGTTCTACCCGCGAACCGTTGTACGCATCGATCACGACGCCGCGGCCAACGGCGCTTTCCGCGAGCCAGCGGTAGATTTCATCAACCACGTCGAGAGAATGACAGGCAACGGTCAGCTCAGCGTAGCTCTGGGGGGAATCCGGGCTTTGCGGCCGTGGGTGCCGTTCAATCACAACGCGCGCGTCGTGGACTGCGTCAACGACGACCTTGACTTCTTCGTGGACTGTATCCGGCACTTCCAACACGAATCGGTACGGCATTGCACCCCCGAGAGCTGTGGGTTATCGACACATGGCCAGCACACTGTGCCACGCCAGGGTTGCCGATCCCGGCCGAACCCACTGCCATTGTAGCACCGGCTTGCGACAACCTTGCATGTTGTCAACGCGCTGTGTGGTACGCCTGCCGGCACGATCCGGTCGTGCTGTCAACAGCACGGCGACGGCTGGCGTGAACGGTGCGCCTCCGCAGCCGAACGGCGCTGCGGGGGCGGCGGGTCACCGTACCTGCATGCGTGCCAGCCAACACTGGGCAGGTGGACGCTCAGGGACTTGGCGCGACGCTCACGCCGCGTGGCGTCGTCACGAACAGGTCCGCCCCGCCCAACGCGAACTGGATCTCCAGAATCGGCTGGTCGACCGGGGCGACGGTGTAGGCAACCCAGGTCGCGCCGTCGTCCTGCGAGAGATACATGCCGTTGGATGTGCCAGCAAAGATGCGGTGTTTGTTCATGAGGCCGATCTTTATGGTTAGTACACCGATCTCGCCCCACGGGGTCACGGCAGTCGCCAGTCGCTGGGCATGCACGTCAGAACGTGTCACAGCTTCCAGCCCAGTCCGGCTGATAGACCAGGTCAAACCGCCGTCGTCGGAAACGTATGTGCCGAAAACCCCACCAGCCACCACACGCCCTTCTCGCGCGTCGATACAACGCAGCCCAATCGCGCTCAGCACAATGTCGCCCTCCACAGGCGCCAGCGGGTCGCTCAGGTTGATCGCGCGGATCCGGCCCTCATCGTCCGCGGAGACCCCAAGGACGTACAGGCGCGCACCATCGACGGCAACGGCGATAACCCGAAAGCCGGGCAACGGGTCGTACCGCGACCACGTCACACCGGCATCGTGCGAGATCGCCAAACGGCAGTCGCTCCCGTAGATCGTCTCACCCAGCGCCGGGTCGACCATCAGCGGACGCACATTTCGCCCAGCATGCAGCACGCGCCATGTGGTCCCGCCATCGTCACTGCGCTCGAAGGGGATATCCGCCGCGTCGGTTGCGGCGCAATTGGGGTGGTCCCCACGGTAGAGCCGCTCCGGGATTGCAGGGTGGGCCACCATCCAGCGACCATCGTTGCGCGTTGGCGTGCGCCGCCAATTGCCTTCGGCCCGCACGTACAGCCAATCATCTGTCAAATCGTAGATCGGGCCTTGGCTTGGGTTGGGTATCAGGACACGCCGCACTGGTTGCGCCTCGATCAGTAGCAGGTCGCCGGTCGGCGTTTCGGTCGATGTCGGGTTCGCCGTCGCTGCGGTCGGGGTAGCCGCTCCCTCGCCGGAACATGCGCCAGTGCATGCCAGTAGCAACAGCAGCACTGCCGAGCGGATGATCCAACGCGCTCGACGCCGCTTCGCCCTCGCAGCTGCTGCTACCACGCTATATCGCCCCATACCGTCGATGATACGACGATACCGGCGCGATGGATCGACCGCGCACAATCGGCTACGATCCCCACAATGGATGTTGGGAGACCCGTGGCAACAATCGAAGATCCGGCAGTGCGGTTTGGCCACCCCATGGGGGCAGATCGACGCCTCGTACGCTGGGCAGAGATGCTGGCCTGGTTTCGGGATGTCGCCTCTGTCAGCGACCGCGTCCGGTATGAGAAGCTCGGCAGTGCGACCGAGGGGCAGCCGTTCGTCCTGCTGACGATTTCCGCGCCGGAGAACCTGGAGCGACTGGAGCACTTCCAGACCATTCAGGCGCGCCTGGCCGACCCACGGGGGCTAGACCCCGCAATAGTTCCCGGTCTCCTGGAAGAAGCGCGTTGTATCGTGCTGGTCACCTGCTCGATCCACGCGACCGAAGTCGGCGCGACACAAATGACACCGGAGCTGGTCTACCAGCTCGCTACCCGCAACGACCCGGAGACGCTGCGCATCCTCGACAACGTGATTCTGCTCCTGGCGCCGTCACTCAACCCGGATGGCCTAGAACTGGTGGCCGACTGGTATGCGGCGACGGTCGGCAGCCCGTACGAAGGCTCCGCACCACCACGGCTCTACCACACCTATGCAGGCCACGACAACAACCGTGATTGGTTTATGTTTACTCAGGTCGAAACGCGCCTGACCGTTGAAAAGGTCCACAACGTCTGGCGGCCACACGTGGTCTTCGACCTGCACCAGTTGTCGTCCGAAGGACCACGCTACGTCGTGCCGCCATTCATCGACCCCTACGACCCGAACGTTGACCCAATCTTGCAGCAGGAAGCCTCGCTGATTGGCCAGGCGATTGCGACCGACCTCACCGCCGCCGGCAAAGCTGGAGTCGCCACAAACATTATCTTCGATGCGTACTCTCCCTCGCGCGCCTACCAGCACTACCACGGTGGGGTACGGGTGCTGGCGGAAGCGGCCAGTGTGCGCATCGCTACGCCGCTGACGATCGCGCCTGAGCAGTTGCGCGCCTCGCGTGGGTTCGACCCGAAAGTTGCGAGCTGGAACCACCCTCTCCCCTGGCCAGGTGGCGAGTGGCGCCTGCGGGACATCGTCGAATACAACCTGATCGCAACGTTGGCCGCCCTCAACCATGCCGCCGCGTACCGCGACCGCTGGGTGCGGAATTTTCTGCAAGTCTCGCGGCACGCTGTTGCAACGAGTTCGCCCTACGCGTTCATCATCCCGGCGAACCAGCGCGACCCTGTCACCACCTATGAAATGCTCGATGTGCTGGCGATCGGAGGGGTTGAAATCGAACGAGCGACCAAGCCGTTCCAGGCTGCGGGGCGGACCTTCCCGACCGGCTCCTACGTTGTGCGTGTCGCTCAGCCCTACGGGCGCTTCGCCAAGACGCTTCTGGAAACGCAGAACTACCCTGACTTACGCCTGTATCCAGGCGGCCCGCCCAAGCCGCCCTACGATGTCACCACGCATTCCCTACCGCTGCAAATGGGGGTTGAGACGGTCGAAGCGCCACACCCGTTTCCTGCTGCGCTGCAGCGCGTCGAGCAGGTTTCGCCACCGATTGGGCGCATCGTCGGAACCCGCGCACACACGGGCGATGTTTGGTTGCTCGACCCACGGGTCAACGCGACAGCGCGCGCGGTGAACCTGTTGCATCGCGCCGGAGCGAGCATTGCCCGCATCGACCCAGGCGCCGGCCTGCCGGAGGAGCGCCACGGAGCCTTTGTTGTGACAAATATCGACGCCGAAGCGGTGGAGCGCATCGCCGCGGAAACGTACTCGCAGGTGGTCATCGTGCCACACGCGGAACTGCGAGGGAGCGAACGCGCGCTGCGCCGGCCTCGCATCGGGCTGTACCGCTCGTGGCGACCCAATGCCATCGACGAAGGTTGGACCCGCTTTGTGCTGGAACGTTACACTTTCTCGTTCTCTACCCTGCGCGACCGTGACATCCGCACAGGCAGTTTGGGCGCGCGCTTCGATGCGATCATCATCCCACAGCAGTCGCTGCGGGATATTCTCGACGGCAACTCGCATCGCGAATATCCCCAGGAATACGCCGGCGGCATCGGTGAACAGGGCGCTGGGAACCTGCGCCGGTTCGTTGAAGCCGGCGGTACGGTCATCACGCTCGACAGCGCCAGCGAACTGGCCATCCGCCATTTGGCAGTCCCGGTGCGCAACGTGTTGGAACACCTGCGTGCTGCAACCTTTTTCAACCCAGGTTCGCTAATGCGCCTGCTGCTCGACCAGCAGCATCCGCTCGCCTGGGGCTATCCACCCGAAACGGCGGTATTTTTCGTCAACTCGCCGGCCTTTGACGTCAGCGGTGGAGCCTGGGCCGTTGGACGCTATCCCCAGAGCGGGGGGTTGCTCAGTGGCTGGATGCTCGGCGAAGAGCACATTCAGGGCAAGGCTGCCCTGGTGGAAGCGCGTGTCGGGCGTGGCCGGGTCGTGCTCTTCGGCTTCCGGCCGCAGTTTCGGGCGCAGGCTCGCGGAACATACCGCCTGCTGTTCAACGCGCTCTACCTCAGCACGCTGGAGTCCTGATGCTTACCGTGCGTCGCCGCCAGGGACTGCGCGCCGCTGTCGAACAGCGCGCGCTCGTCAGCGCACTACCAGTCGCAGAGTGCGTCACCAGGCTGGCAGCCGTCACCCTGGCCGAAACCGGAGAGACGACCGCGCTCGAATGGCCGCCTCCGGCTGGCAAGCGCGTCTATGGCTGGGTGGCAGACGACGGCTTCATGATCTCCCCATTGCGCCAGCACGAGCGGCTCAGCCTCAACCTCGCCTGGGGTGGCTGGGTGGAGCAGGAGGGTCACGTCTACGCCGCTGTGGACCTCCTCTCGCTCAAGTCGTCGCGCCCCTTGCTGCTCCTGCTGCCGGTCGTCGGGTGCATCTGCTTCCTGGGTTTCAGCCTGCTCGCCGGCCAGCTGCTGCTCAGTGGCTGGCAGATGCTCGCGGTGTCCGCTATCGTGGTCGCGCTGCTACTGGTCATCGTGCGCGCCGACGAACGCCGTTCAATCGACGACCACCGCCTGCTCTTCACCCTGCTGCTCGAGACGTTGGAGGCTGCCGAGGTACCGCGTCACTCCCTGGTACCGGATGAACTGGTTCTGCCACCAGCACCCGAGCGCCCTGCCCCACCTGCGCCAGTGCCTTGGCGGCGCTAGTGCGAGGGGATAGGCAACAGTTGACAGGCAACAGGGAAGCGGTTGCTTGCATTCGCGTTGAGTCGACCTTCCTCATCCGATGCTGCCTGCTGGGGGGCAATCACGCACTGTTCCGTGTGAGTGATTCGTCGATAGGCGTTGCGCCCTGTGCCTCGAGCACCTGTAGGAGCCTGGTGCGCTGACCCAGCGTGCCGATCATTCCGCGCGGGCTGTGCACGAACGCGACCTGTCGCGGACTGGCTTGTGCCACACGATGTTCGGCGCGCTGCGCCGCGTCGGCTGGCGCAGCACTCGCTCCCGTGTTCATCCTGCGGCCTGCCTCAAGTGGCGTGACAACACGAGCCAGCCAGCCGCCACCGCTGGCGACCAGCTCGGCCAGCTCGCATTGACCGCTGCTCAGGCGGCACTCCGATACAGCGCCAGCCTGCATCGCCTCTATAGTCCCGGCACGGTAGGGTTAGCAGCACATCTGACGATACGGTCCATCACCAGGAGCAGCGCAATGGCAGGGTTTCCGCACGACTACCACCTGCACTCCAGCCTGTCGGTCGACTGCGATGTGCCGATGGAGGCGCAGTGTAAGCGCGCGATCGAACTGGGTATCCGCGAGCTGTGCATCACCGAGCACTGCGACTGGCACCCCCTCGATATGGGGGTGGGTTACTACCGGCCGGAAGCGTACTTTGCGGAACTGGAGCGCTGCCGCGCGACATTTGCCGGAAGGCTTATCCTCCGCGCTGGCGTCGAACTAAGCGAAGTCCACAGCTACCACGCAGAAGCAGCCGCGCTGACCTCGGCCTGGCCGTACGACCTCGTGCTTGGCTCGCTGCACTGGGTTGACGACATGATCGTCCTGGACGAGCCGTACTTCGCGCAACGCAGCGCTACTGAAAGCTATAACCGCTACTTTGCGGAGCTTGCTGCCATGGTGCGCGCCGGAGGCTTCGACATTGTCGGACACCTCGACGTGCCGAAGCGGGTCGGGTTTCGCCTGTTCAACGGCTACCGCGCCGAGGACTACGCCGAGCCGATCCAGGACGTGTTGCGCGCCTGCGTCGAGACGGGCATCGGGATCGAGCTGAATACCAGCACCTATCGCATGGGTCTGGGCGAACCCTCTCCCTCACTCGCGGTCGCGCGTTGGTATCGCCAATTGGGTGGGGAGATCCTGACCATCGGTTCCGATGTGCACCATCCAAGCACGGTGGGCAGCTTCTTTCCCGAGGCGCTGGACCTGGCCCGTGCAGCAGGCTTTCGCTACCTCGCCAATTTCGAGCAGCGTACGCCGATGTTTACATCGATCGACTGATACGCGTGTGCGCACAAAAAGGGGCCCGCCGGCCGTTGGCGGGAAGACCAAAGCCGGCGCGCGCAGAGAGAGGGACACCCACTCGTGCCCGGATGGGGGCCGGACACACGGGGCGCATTAGGAGGCGAGTTAGTTGGGGGAGATCGACACCGGTTGGCGAACTTCCGTTGCCGCCTGCTCCGTCGCAGCACGCCCTCGCGCGGCGCCTATGCCGGTCGAGCCGGTCGGCATTGGTTCGTTGGCAGTGCGGATGAAGGCGATCAGATCACGGTTAGTGATGATCCATTCTCCGCTGCGCGGATCGCGCCGGCCAGAGAGGTGCCCGGTGCGTAGCCAGTATTCGACTGCTTCGCGAGCGTACTGTAAGAATTGGGCCGCATCATCCAAGGAGTACCTGTACTCCGGTCCGGTGAGTGCTCGAATTGCCATGGTTCACCCACTACATTATCCGCATATACGTTCAAAGTGTACGTACACCCTAGCGTACCACACCGTTGCCAGCGTGTCACGATCCATGGTGGGCTCGCTTCGGATACAGGACTCCCTGCGTCACACAGGCTGCCCGAACCCGCAGGTTGTCAGCACAAGGTCGAGGTGGATGGCTGCTATGGCACAATCGCCCTGCACCGTGTCGTGTCCGCTATGACATTGAGGCAGCATCT
>QEUZ01000430.1 GCA_003577355.1 Chloroflexota bacterium
GTCCCACCGGCGACGGCGGCCAAGCCTCCTTGGCAGTCCGCAACCGTCTGGATCGCCAGCAGAAGATCGTCATCATTGGTTCCAACCGCGATGATGTTGTGGGCGTCATGGGCGATCGACGATGCCAGCGCTCCGTGCCGCAGGCCAAACCCGTGGACATACCCGACGCCGACGTTGCCAGTAGCACGGTGTCGTTCGACGCAGACGAGCTTGAGCAGATCGCGCTCGAGGTCAACAACTGCCTCCCCAGCTTCGACACGTGGCTCGACCTGGAGATAGCGTGTGACGATTTGCCCATCCACGACGCCAACTGCCTGGTGAGCGTCGCTCGGGTCAAGCCGCAGGTGGCTGGGGTGCAACTCCGCCAGGTGGATCGTCTCGCGCAATGACTGGGGAATCGTATGCTCCACGTCGAATAGGGCCTGGCCATCTCGCGCGACGAGCGCTCCAGCGTGCCACACGTGCGTCACGCGGAAGTCGCGCAGGTCCTCCACTGCCACCAAGTTCGCGCGATAACCCGGCGCAATCGCTCCGACACCTTCCAGGCGCCAGTAGTCGGCAGTGTTGAACGTTGCCATGCGGATCGCCCGGACTGGGTCGAGTCCGGCGGACACAGCAAGGCGCAGGGTCGCATCCATATGGCCATTGTGCAGCAGCGTCGTGCAATCACGGTCGTCGCTCGCGAAGCAGCAACGTGCCCACGTCGTGTCGTTGACCAACGGCAGGAGCTCCAGCAAATTGTGTTCGGTGGAACCCTCGCGGATCATCAGCATGAACCCGCGTTCCAGCTTGGCGCGACCTTCTTCGAATGTTGTGGATTCGTGGTCGCTGGTCATGCCGGATAACGCATACGCATCCAGCGCGCGGCCTCGCAGGCCCGGAGCGTGTCCATCCCGTCGCCTGCCGTCCGCAGCAGCAAGAATCGCGTGGATGTCTCCGTCCCCCGCGAGCACGCCGGGGAAGTTCATCATCTCTCCAAGCCCGACAGTTGCGGGGTTCGCAAGTCCGGTTGCGACGCTGGCCGCCGTCATGCGGGCGCCGGCGGATTCGCGCGGGCTGGCCGGGACGCACGATGGGACGGTGAAGTGCACGCCCAACGGAAGACCGTCCGCCGCACTGACGAGCGCTTCGAACCCCGCCAAACCTGCGACATTCACGATCTCGTGCGGGTCAGTGACGACGGCTCCTGTGCCATGCGGCACAACTGCACGCGCGAACTCCGGCAGCCACAGCAATGAGCTCTCCGTGTGAATGTGACCGTCGATGAACGCCGGAGCGAGGAACAGCCCATCGAGGTCGATAACTTCCGCTGCGGTGCTGTAGTCGCCAACGCCAACGATGCGCCCATCTGCGATAGCGACGTTCGCAATAGCAATTTCACCAGTGAAGACGTTGATGACCCTCGCTTCGCGCAGCAGTAGATCGGCGGGGGCGTCGTGCTGTGCGATTGCGAGGGCTCTGCGCCACGTTTCCAGATGCATGCCGCGACTCCTGCCGTCGATGTGTTATTCGCCGATCTTCTGCTCGATCCGTCGCAACGATGCATTCAACTCAGCGAGCTGCGAGGTGGCGATTTCCGGGATGCGTTCTCCTGCAGAGAACGGCACAAAATAGCTCGTGCGCAGCGAGATCCCATGTTGTTCGTGGTTCCACTCCAACGTCTGGTTGTCATCGAGATAGCCTCGACGGATGCTTGGGATCGAGATGCGGGCTAGGCGCTCCAAGGCGCCGCGCCTGCGGTCGTTCTCTTCATCCGCGAACATGCCTGGCGACGTTGCCCAGACATCGAGCTCGTAGCCGTCCGCGCCGATCCGCACGTCGATATGGCCATCATCCAGGTCGCAAGCCACGCACCAGCGGTTTTCTTCGTCCAGCGTGCGATAGGCATAGAGGCCGGCCGATGTAAAGAGCCTGGCGACTGGCTCTAAGGCTGCACGATGTCCGTGGATCGCATCCATGCCCACACCCCTTTCGAAGGAAGGTGACTGAGCCAGTGTTACGGCAATTGTACGGAGTCCGTGGCGGTGTACCGAGGTGACTCAGGTTCGCGGAGCCATGCCTCGGCGTCGAAGACCAGTCGCTCAGCCAGGGCGCGGACGTACGCGGGTGCATCAGCACGCAAATGAATCTCCAGGGCTGGGTGCGGACGGAAGCGCTCCCAGTGCTCACCAACGATGACCTGTTCCTTCGGCTTGCGCTGCTCCTTGATCTCGGCCAGGGCCAGTCCGTGCTCGCGCAGCGCGCGCGCACGTTCCAGCTCTTCCAAGTGGACGGACGTGTAATAGGCCGAACGGCCCCTTCCAAACGCAGGCGAAACCATGCCTTCGCTGATGTAATAGCGGATCGTACGGCGTGGTACTCCGCTAGCTTCCGCCAACTCATCCAGCGAGAATCGCGGCGGTCCGGTGTCAACCATGCTATCAACCTTGTCCGCTCTGCCCTGTCCGGTTCGGCGTCGCTATACTTGGGTTCGACCGTCCAGGTCGAAAGGGACGTGCCGGTGGGCATCCTCTACTTTGGTTTGGCGATTGCTGCGCTCATCTTCGCGATCCAGCTCCTGCGGAGCAAGTACGTCCTGAAGGAAAAGCGCGCGCAGCGCGACCGTGGAGCGTACACCATGTTCGCGGGGTTGATGATCCTCGTTTCGATCGGCGCATTCATGCTCGGGCTAGCGTCGACGTGAACCGGCTGATCGGTGTTGTCCACCTCGCGGCGTTGCCGGGGAGCCCGCGTGCGAGCTTGCCGCTGGAGGTCATCATCCAGCGGGCAGTGGACGATGCGTGTGCATTGGAAGCTGGTGGAGCGGATGGGCTGATTGTGGAGAACTTCCACGATGCGCCGTACCGCCCCGGAGCGGTGGAGGCCCACACTGTGGCCGCCATGACCAGGGTGACACAGGCGATTCGAGCGGCAGTGCGCTGCGACATCGGGGTGAACGTCCTGCGCAATGACGCGGCTGCTGCGTTGGGGATTGCATTGGCAACAGGAGGTCAGTTTATCCGCGTCAACATCCATAGTGGGGCGATGCTGACCGATCAAGGTATCGTCCAGGGGCAGGCTGACCAAACGCTGAGACTACGTCGAGCGCTGGGCGCGGAGCACATAGCGATCTA
>QEUZ01000431.1 GCA_003577355.1 Chloroflexota bacterium
TGCCGATGCGCGATGGCGTCGAGCTCTCGGCTGATGTCTTCCTACCCGCCACAGGGGATGGTCCCTGGCCGGCCATCCTGCAACGCACCCCCTACGACAACACCGATGAGCTCTGGGTGGGGATCGCCACCTACTTTGCCAAGCATGACTACGCCTTCGTCACCCAGGACGTGCGCGGCCGCGGCGATTCGGATGGATCGTTCAACCCGTTCTTTAGCGAAGGCGCCGACGGCTACGACACGGTTGAGTGGGTCGCCGCGCAGCCATGGTGCGACGGCAAGGTTGGCATGATCGGCGGTTCGTATGGCGGGGCAGTGCAGTGGTTGGCTGCAAAGGAACGCCCGCCTCACCTTGCCGCCATCGCCGCCTCGGCTGCCGCCGGACGGATGATGGAAGAGCTCCCCTACCGCTTTGGCACACTCACCCCGTTTGCATTCTGGTGGCTCAACATCGCCGCCGGTCGCACTGTCCAAAAAACGCCGGTCGACTGGGCGCGCATCTTCGCCCACCGCCCACTACGCGACATGGACATCGCCTTAGGCAGGACGAACACCGTCTGGCGCGAATGGCTGGCCCACGACACCTTCGATGCGTACTGGCAACCTCTGGCGCTGGACGGATGCTTCAACACGATCGACATCCCAGCACTGCACATAACCGGCTGGTTCGACAACGACCAGTGGGGAGCGCTGCACTTCTTCAACTTGATGCTGGCTGAATCGCCTGCGGCCGAGCGTCAGTGGCTTGTCTGTGGCCCGTGGGACCACGGCGGCACACGCCGGCCGACGCAGAAGTACTGCGAAGTCGATTTCGGGCCAGAATCAGTGCTTGATACCGACGCAATCCACCTGCGCTTTTTCGACCGCTGGTTGAAAGGGATCGCGAACGGCCAGGAGGCCGACCCACGGGTGAAGGTCTTCGCCATGGGAGTCAACGAATGGCGCACGTACAACGACTGGCCGCCACCTAGCACAACGCCAACGCCGTTCTACTTCCGCGCCGGCGGTCTGTTGAGCCAGGCAGCCCCGACCAGCGACGAACCGGCCGACCACTATACCTACGACCCAGATGACCCAACCCCGACCGTACCGAACATCGCCCAGATGTTCGAGGCCGAACCAACGCTGGATAACCGCTGGAGACTCGAACGCGATGACCTGCTGGTCTACACCAGCGCGCCGCTTGAACGGGACATTGAGATCACCTGGCACCCGTTTGTTGTGCTGCATGCCGCCAGCGACTGCATCGATACCGACTGGCACGTCACGCTCTGCGATGTCCAGCCGGATGGGGCTTCGCTGGAACTAAGCACTGGGGCGATGCGCGCCGCCTACCGCGCTGGGCGCGATGCCCCGCCCCAGCCGATCGAACCGGGAGCAGTTCACACCTATTGCATTGAGCTGCTGGCCGTCTCGAACGTCTTCAAAGCGGGCCACCGCATCCGCGTGACGGTCGCCTCGGCCAATTGGCCGTTCGTCGCGCGCAACCCGAACACCAACGCCCGCCCCGGTGACGACGATGTCGTCGTCATCGCGCACAACAGCATC
The DNA here is from genome assembly GCA_003577355.1 of Chloroflexota bacterium. Classification (GTDB taxonomy): domain Bacteria; phylum Chloroflexota; class Chloroflexia; order Thermomicrobiales; family CFX8; genus CFX8. The sequence goes on from QEUZ01000431.1 coordinate 1,548, forward strand.
CACCACAGCGCGGCCTATCCATCCCACCTGCTCGCGCCGGTACGCACCGCCGGAACCTGACATAAAGCGGGCCACCGGCGACATTGCCGGCGGCCCGCCGTGAGAAAGAGGGAGGAGTGTGCCCTGCCTGGCCGCCTATGTCACTCGAACCGCGTCTAGCTCTGTGGCGATCTCCTGCGCCCATGCGTGGATGGCCGCGAAGTCGCGGTAGTCGCCATACGGGGCGTGGACAATGCGGGTCACCAGCCGCTCGCCCAGCCCGAGGGCGCTAGGGTCAAGCTTCCCAGCGAACACTGTGTGGCCCCTCGCTCCGGTGACCGCTGCCAACTGCACCGGGTCGGCAGGCTCTTCGGTGGGCTGCGGTGGGTCGCCGATCGGGCCGCTGCTGAAGAGCCAGAGCGGCATATGTTCGAGGGTTGGCTCGTGGCGCGTGGCCCAATCGCGCGCTTCAGCCAACCAGCGCCCCATATAAATCGCGCTGCCGAGCACCACCGCGCCATAGTCCCGCGGGTCAGGGTCGTCGGTGACAGCCTGTACGTCGGCAAGAAACCCACGTGCTTGCAGCTCCTCAGCGACAACATCGGCGATGTCGCGCGTGCTGCCGTGCTTGCTGGCGACGGCGACGAGAACCTTCATGACCGGCTCCCTTCCGAGGTTGGCGCGAATTCGCGCTCGATGCGCGTGAAAGCCGGTGGAGCCGGCTGCATTGTGGCGTGCAACGGCGCCGGACCGGAGCGGAGCAGACGGAACGTGAGATACCCCAGCAAGACCGCGATGGGCGTCAGCACCGCTGGGAACACGACTGTCGCGTCGGCGCTATCCCGCACCAGCATGGCAATGCCCATGCCGGCCACCGAGGCGGTCATCAGCGTCAGGAAGGGCAGCACAGCATAGGTAGCGCGCATCGCCAGCGGACCACCGCGCAACAGCCCAATGCCGGTTGCGAGGCTGACTGGGATAACAAGCCCCAGGTCGAGGGTGCGGATCAGCCAGAAGCCGGTCGGGTGGTCGAGATAGCCAGTCTGCGTTGTATCGCCACCCATCACTGTAGCGATCTGGCCGATCCAGGCAAGCCCCATGAGTGAACCCACCAGGTTCACCGGCACGGCAATCATCCGTCGCAGGCGAGGCTCTACCTGTGGCGACGCTTGCCGTCCCAGCTCGTGCCAGGCAGCGGCAGCGGTCAGCCAGCTCAGCCACAGAAGCACGAGATAGAGCGGGAAGGCGCGTTCGTTGTTGCCAGCAAAACGCTCGTACTCAGGGAGGAGTATGGCGACGAAGTAGGTGTAGATGCCATACAACGCCGGGCCAAGCGCCAGCGCGGCAGCCTGCGAATGCCCCCGCCACCACCGTAGCCCGGCGATAACGGCGACCGGCGCGACCAGGAACAGCCCAACGGCGTCGCCGCCAAGCAACTGATCTTCCATATCCGGGGAGATGCGCCATTGGATCACCCCGGCGCCGAGTGGCCCGAGCAGGGAACTGGCCGCCGTACCAATCCCCAACGCGAACAACCCAAGCGCCGGAAGCTTTCGCTGGAGCATC
>QEUZ01000432.1 GCA_003577355.1 Chloroflexota bacterium
CCTCAACATGCTCTATCTCCCACCGGCTGCGCTCGCTCCGGCGGTAGCGATCCGTCGGGACCCGATGAGCGTCTACGAGTTGACGGTCAAGGAAAACCTCGTCGCCATCGTCACCGATGGGTCCGCAGTGCTGGGCCTGGGCGACATCGGCGCCGACGCTGCGTTGCCGGTGATGGAGGGCAAAGCTGTCCTGTTTCAGACGCTGGCTGGGGTAGAAGCGTTCCCGGTGTGTATTTCGGAACGCGATCCCGACACGATCGTCGATATCATCGCGAACATTTCGCCGTCGTTCGGTGGGATCAACCTGGAGGATATTTCCGCACCGCGGTGCTTCGAAATCGAAGCGAGGTTGAAGGAACGGCTTGACTTGCCAGTGTTCCACGACGACCAGCATGGCACTGCGATCGTCGTGCTGGCGGCGCTGCTCAACGCGCTGCGCCTGCGCGGGAGCGACCTCAGCGCGGTGCAAGTAGTTATCAACGGTTCCGGGGCAGCCGGCATTGCGGTCGCGAAGTTGCTCCTGTCGTGCGGCGTCGGTGACGTGATCGTCTGTGATACGCGCGGCATCATCCATCGGGGTCGTACCCTCGGGATGAACCGCTCGAAAGAGGAGATCGCCCGCATCACCAATAAGGAAAACGTCAGCGGAACGTTGGAGGATGCGCTGCGCGGTTCCGATGTGTTCATCGGCCTTTCCGCGGCTGGAACGCTGCAACCGGAGCACATCCAGACGATGAACCCTCGACCAATCATCTTTGCATTAGCGAACCCGAACCCGGAATGCGAACCTGAACCGGCGAAAGCAGCCGGTGCACTGGTTGTCGCGACGGGTCGCTCGGACTTCCCCAACCAGGTAAACAATTCTCTAGCGTTCCCTGGCGTCTTCCGTGGCGCCTTGGACGCCAAAGCGCGTGACATCAACGACGCGATGAAGGTTGCTGCCGCGCATGCCATCGCCAGCCTCGTCACTGATGAAGAACTCTTGCCAGATTATGTCGTTCCAGACGCTCTCGACTTGCGCGTTGGCCCGGCGGTTGCCGGAGCCGTGGCGCGCGCGGCAATTGACTCCGGGGTATCGCGGGTGCCGGTTGACCCGGTTGACGTCGCGGAACGGACCCACGACCTCCTGTACTCTGGGCGTGCCGGTTCGTTGAGCTAACGGCGCCCTGTACGACCGTGGATCACGGCGAAAGGCGCTCGATGACCCAACCGCCGATGCCGTCCGTGCGATAGCGCAGGCGGTCGTGCAAGCGGTTTGGGCGTCCATGCCAGAACTCGAACGTGTGGGGGGTGAGCCGGTACCCACCCCAAAACGGCGGGAGCGGTATCTGGTCGTCGGGGAACTGCTGCTGAAGTGCGGCGAGGCGTTCGTCCAGCACATGCCGGCCAGCAATGACGGAGCTCTGGCGCGATGCCCAGGCGCCCAACCTGCTGAGTGGCGAGCGCGTGGCGAAGTAGTCAGCTGATTCCTGCTCGCTCACCTTCGCGATTGTGCCCTCGATGCGGATCTGGCGGGTGAGCTCTGCCCAATAGAAGAGGAGCGCCGCGTGAGGGTTTGCTGCAAGTTCGCATCCCTTACGGCTCTCGTAGTTGGTGAAGAACACGAAACCGCCGGTATCGACCCCCTTGAGGAGCACAATCCGGACGGAGGGACGCCCGTCAGGCGTCGCCGTGGCCAGCGCCATTGCATTCGACTCGATTACCTGTGCATCGGTCGCCTCCTTGAACCAGATGGCGAACTGGTCGAACGGGTCAGCAGCTGCATCTTCCTCTCGGAGTCCCGCCAGCGTGTACTCGCGGCGCATGTCGGCGATCGAGATTTCCGGGCGTGTATTGGTCATGCTGCTGAAAAGCTCCCTTGAACCAGCGGTACTGCCGCCTGATGCTGCTCGTACAATGGCGCGACGGGTACGCCCCGGCGCAGTGCGTCGGGATTGTACGCCCCACTGGCGACATGCGGAACCAGGGACGGAGGAAGCGCATGGTGAAGGACTCAGGCTCGATTGACGTGCTGCTGGCCGGGGAGTCGTGGGTCACGAACGAAGTCCATGCCAAGGGCTTCGACCAGTTTGTCAACTGGGGCTACCACTTGGGTGCAGGGCATCTGGTGCAAGCGCTGGCGGGTTCGCAGTTTAACCTCACATATATGCCGTCCCACCTGGCATTGCGCGACTTTCCACTGCAGCTGGATGAGCTGCAGCGCTATCAGGCGGTGATCCTGAGCGACATCGGTTCAAACACGCTGCTGTTGCACCCGGATGCGTATGTGCACGGTAAGCCAACTCCAAATCGCCTCAAACTGATCCGCTCCTACGTGGAGGCCGGAGGTGGTCTCATCATGATGGGGGGCTACTACAGTTTCCAGGGGATCAATGGCGCTGCGCGCTATCACGGGTCGCCAGTGGAGGATGTCCTGCCGGTCAAGATCCAGCCGTGGGATGATCGGATCGAAGTCCCCGAGGGCTTTGCTCCACAAGTTGCAGCGGGTGGGGTGGGCCACCCGATCCTTGACGGCATAGCCAACGACTGGCCGCTGCTGCTCGGTTTGAACGAGGTGGAGTGCAAACAGGGTTCCGGAGTCGAACTCCTGCTGGAAGCGCCGACCGATCGCGGCAACCGCCCGCTGCTCGTTGTGGGGCGCTACGGCGCGGGACGGTCGCTGGCCTGGATGTCGGATATCGGCCCACACTGGTTGCCCGACACGTTCGCGGCCTGGCCGGGGTATAGCAGGCTATGGCGTCAGGCGCTGCGCTGGGTGACCGGCGCTGAGTGAACCGCTGCTGCCGTCAGGGCCAGCTTGCCTCCGTCCAAATGCCAGATCGTCCCTCCGAAGCGCTGGATGAACCGGCGATCGTGCGATGCCGCGAGTATTGGTCCATCAAACCCGAGGAGCGCCTGCTCGAATGCTTCGAGGATGTCGAAACTGAGGTGGTTTGTTGGTTCGTCCAGGATCAGCACATTCGCGCGTTCCGCGACGAGTCGCGCGATCTGTAACTTGCGCCGCTGACCGGTGCTGAGCTGGCGCACCTGTTTCGTCAAATCGTCCAGCGTGAACAAGCCGTAGCGGAACGTCGTATCCGACCAAGCCATCGCGAAACGTTTCGAGCACGGTGCGGGTTGAGGCTGAGTCGCCTGCATCCTGGTCCAGGTAGCCGAGACGTGCACCCGGCGCGACGGCGACGCTCCCAGCGTCCGGTGCGATGCGCCCGGCAATGATGTTGAGCAAGGTCGACTTGCCGGCCCCATTCGGCCCGACCAGGACGACGCGCTCACGCGGACCGATGGTAAACGTGACATCGTCGAGGATGGTCGCTACCCCGAATCGCTTTGTGAGGTTGCTCACGTGCAGGAC
>QEUZ01000433.1 GCA_003577355.1 Chloroflexota bacterium
TATGAAGCTCAAGCGCTTGAGCGCATTGTTGCCGCGGTGGAGAGGCAGGCGTGTGACGCGAACCTGGTGTTGCCGACAGTGACCTACGCGGCCGGGCAGACCCGGCACTAAGAAGTTTATGCTGGCTTGAGTCGCTTTTAACGGACGGCAGGCGCTCGCGCCAGTCCGTATCCTGTGAATCTCAATAGGACTAGGACGGGGTGGGCGGTCGATGCGACTCAAAGCACAGCAGGCGGGCGCGACGCTGGTCGAGGCGTTGGCGAGCCTTACTATCATGAGCTTGCTCATGGCCGGGCTGATCTCGTTGTCGCTTCTCGCCTTCGAGGACACCAAGAGCCAGCAGGCCGCGATCTACCAGGATCAATTGCGCAAGGCTGTAAGGCAGTGGCTCGGCGATGCAGTCAACCGCGACATGGTGGCCTCGACGGCGACAACGACGGTTCCGGTGAAGGTCGGTCTAGCGCAGTTGGCCCAATGGCTGCCCCCGAACTTTGCGGCTGCCAATGTGTACCAGCAAACCCCCTGCGTGCTGGTCTACTACACCCCTGCGGCGGAGCGCATCGATGCGGCGATTACTACCGAAGGTGGGATCGCCATCGACGACGCGCAGTTGAAGTACATCACTGTGCATGCAGGCGAGGGTGCTGGCGCGATCTACGCAAGTGAGCCTACCGTTGCGCGCGGCGCATCCAGTAGTTGGCAGGCACCGCTCTCCACCTTCACCTCCGCCGCCCCGGCGTCTCGTTGCTCTGCGTCCCCCGCAGAAGCAGGTCGCCTGATCAGCTTGGTGTCGATGGATCGCAGCGGCAGCAGCCTCACCGGGGGGAGCGGTGAGTGGCTTGCGAGGAGTGCTCTCGCGGGCCGACCCGAGTTGAATCGCATGAACACCGCAATCGACATGAACGGCAATGACGTTGCCGACGCGCGCGACATCAGTGCGACGCGATGGATCGCGTCGAGTGGCGGGGTGCTGACGAACGGCGACATCATGACGACCAACGGGAGTGTGTACGCGACCAACGGACACATTGTCTCCAACGACGGCTTCCTGACGGGCGTCACGCTGCCGAGCGGAGCCATTGCCCGCCTTTCGCAAGGAATCTTCTATGCGGAGGTTGTGCCGAATGGAACGGCGATACCGAAGCCAACCAACTGTCCGTCTGGGTCACCTCAGATATTTGCGTCCGCAGTATCGATGAGTACCAATCCACCCCGGTCGTACTACGCTGTTTCGCTGGTGGACGCCTCGGGTGTGAGTTCCGAGTGGAGGCCCACCTTGTATCTCTACACGTCGGGAGGATGGGTGGTCGGCCATACGGCTTATACAAACCTCAACGTTTGGGTCAAGTGCTCCTAATCAAAATGGACCGAAAAAAATGAAACGAACTTCGCTCTTCTTGGCACTTATCAGCGCATACGGCTCAGCTGGGGCCCAGACTGTCGCGGATACCCTTCAAGGGAAGTACGACAACACGCTTACCGGTAGTGGATCTGTCGCCGACAAAATTGCGGCCGCCAAGAACCCGGCTAGCGCTTGCGATCTGCGAGGATGCTCCGCGCCGCGTTCCTTGGTATCCCTGCCAGCTCCACAGACGGATGGAGGAGGCGGCAGCAACAATGACCAATGCTCCGTCATTACCTCGGAGAACATGGCTGAGTGTTACGAGGGGAAAACCACCGATTCCGGACTCTATAACTACACAGGAAACGTGAAGAATGGCTCAGGGGCGCGACTGATCGCGTCGATCAAATCGGGTGTTGTTACGTACACGCGGTATTCGTATAGTTTGCGGTATGGAAGCATAGATCAGCAGTTGCATAAGCAATCATTCTCGGTTTCTCTTGCCTCGGCAGTAGCCTCCGGTGCGGTGAGTTCCTCGGGATTTCGCCATGCGTGGGCCTTTACGCAGGATCTGGGTTGCGGAAACAGCAACTACAGCTACAACCTCTCCAGCGTTTGGGGGAACACAGGGAGCCCATCCAAGGCATCAGGTAGCTACAGCTACACCCAGGCTGTGTGCGAGCCGATGTGTTGTTTCCCGGCCAGTACGCTGGTCCTGATGGCCGACGGCACCCAGAAGCCGATCGAGCAAGTGGTTCCTGGGGATTGGATTCAGGGCCCAACAGGTGCGTGGGAAGTCGATCACCTATATGTGACGCATCTTGGACAGAGAAGGATGTTCGCGATGCGGGAGCAGGAGCTACTCTGGTCGGAGGAGCATCCCCTTTGGACGCGCGACAACGAGAGCGGGACGCAGTGGTGGTGGTCAGCGTCACCGGATAAGTGGCAAGATGAGATCGTTGCCGGGGTGACCGTCGGATTGTTCGACAACGACAGTATGCGTACAGGCAGCGGGTATCAATTCGCTCATCTCGATGACGTGTGGCGCTCTGACGATCCTTGCGAACAGCCCGGTTTCAATGCCGATACTCCGCTTTATCTGCCGATCCCGGTCAGCGGTAGGGGTGCCGACCGCATGTGCTTCCTCAACGGTTATCTCATCAGCGCGAGCACCAACCAATTCGACTACGACTACTCCAAGTTCCAGTGGAGCGAGGCGCTGGCCCAGGACGTCAAGGAGCGTGTGCAGCGCTTGGCCCTGATGGCGGCTTGAGGCACCGATAGCCAAGGGCAGGAATCAACGAAGAAGGGGCCGCATCGCGGCCCCTTCTTCTTGGATATTCGATACTCAGAACGCGGTGCCGTAGCTCACGACTACAGCATTGATCGGCTCGGCATCCTCGCTGTGGCCAGCCTCCAACGTACGGGACAGGTTGAACTGCACCACGCCGCGCTTGCCGGCCCGCGCAGCCAACGCAAGCTCCAGGCTGCGCTCACGACCAGACGGGGACAAATCGGCGCTCACGCGCTCGGTGATCACCCGCCCGTCCAGCGTGCGCCCGACGGGAAGATTGAAGTGCGCGCGCGACGAATCCACCCGCAGGGGCATGCTTGCCACCAGAGCGGCCTGCAGGCGGTCATTGCCGAGGGTCGTACCGAGTGCGAACTGGCTCGCCTTGATCTCGCTGATGCGCTCGATGAGGTTGG
>QEUZ01000434.1 GCA_003577355.1 Chloroflexota bacterium
TCCGTGCAACTTATTCTGACAGGTTGGGATTTGTCGACGCATCGTATCTGCACCTCGTTTGCCTATCTGGACGCTCCTCTGAAGAAACAACTGCTCGCGCTGTTCTCATCCAGGGTGTCAAATAAAGTTGCACGGAGTACTAGTCACTAACCACTAGTCACTAATCACTCGTCGCCACCGTCCCGACGTTGCAGAAGAAGAAGCGCTCGCCGAAGGCGTGGGCCATGCGGGCAGCGACGTTCGGGCCGGTGCAATGGGAGACGCCGATGCGGCCGATATCGAAGGTGTGCAGGGCCTCCAGGGTGGCGGCTACTTGCTCTTCCGGGGCTGGGCCGAGGTGGGCGCCGCCCATAACCGTGTGGAAACGCTCCGTGCCGGTACGTTCGCGGATATAGGTGAGGATGTTGATGATCCCGGCGTGCGAGCAACCCAGCACGACGAACAACCCCTCTGGGGTGTCGATCACGACCGTCTGGTCGTCGCGTACTGGGTCGGTGACGATTCTGCCGGTCGCGTCGTAGTGCTTCATCGCTGGGTCGCCGGTTTCGTAGGTGGTGCGACGCGGCACTTCGCCGACCAGCGCCAGGCCAGGCGCGATCTCGCGCCACTCCGACGATAGGGAGAACTCCGCGCCAGCGGTTTCCAGGGCTGCACGGGTGTGTGGCACGCCGATAAAGGTGAGCGTGCCGTCGCGCTCGGCAAAGCTGTCTTTGAACAGGTCGGGGTGTGCGTAGACCGGCACGCCCGCCCGCCCGGATGCCCGCCGGACGGCGCGCACGGCGTCGAGCAGCCCGCCGGTGTGGTCGATGTGGTGGTGGCTAAGCAGGATCGCCTGGGCATCCCCCAGCGGGATACGCAGGTGCGCGGCGTTGCCAAGCAGGGTGTAGCCCTGGCCAGTGTCGAAGAGGTAGCTGCCAGAGCCGGTTTCCAGCCAGACTGCCCAGCCGTGCTCCGCCAGCGCTCCCAGGTTGCCGTGCACCGAGTTCTCGCAGATGACGGTTGCCCGCACCGGCATCAGATGCCGTGCCGTTCCCGCCAGGCGCGGATCTCGGCCGCGTGCTCGTCGTAGTGCTCCCAGCTTTCACGCAGCGCGGCTGTGTCGAAGCCGGGTGCATTGCGCAGCGCCGTCAGCACGCGGTCGTGCGTGTCGAGCAGGTCGCGTCGCACATCGGCCAGTGGCCAGTCGCGCCGTTCGGCGTAGACGCGGTCGTTCTCCGCCTGCCAGTCGCGCTCCTCCGGCTCTGGCGTGCCCGACACGAAGCGTTCAATCGCAGCGAGCAGGTCGTCGTCCCAATAGGCGACGTGCGTCAGCACATCCTTCACCGACCATTCGCCGATAACCCCCGGTTCCAGCATGCGCTCTTCCGGGATGCCGTTGTCGGATTCCAGCAGGTTCTGCCAAGCGCGCTGTAGCCGCTCCAGGTCGTCGTTCATGCCGCCGTCCTTTCGTTGGACCTACTTTCGCATGCGCTCGCGCAGAGTCAAGCGCACCCGTGCCGGGCTAGCGGGCAAGCGTGTCCTGGGCGATCCTGACGGTGTCGTCGAACGCATCGTAGACGCCGGAGATGGAGATGAAGCGGTAGACCATGTCGCCGTGGCGCACGAAGACAACCACGACTTTGACGTCAACCCCGTCGTAGACGGCGGTGCCGCGCAGCGCGCTGGAGACATCACCGATCCGTTCAACGCTGGCGTTCTTCAGTTCCCAGTCCGGCTGGTTCTTGGCGAACTCGGACTGGAACGCAATCGCGGCATCGGCATGCGCCGTCGAATCAAAGCGCATGAGCGTGGCCTGGAAGCCGAGCATGCGGGTCAGGTAGTCGGCGGCTTTCGGGTTGGGCAGCATGAACTCACGGTAGGCGCCGCCGCGGTAGCCGAATGCGTTCAACTCCGCCGCCAGCCGCGCGGGGTCGCTGAACCCCGCCGCTGCCTCGTCGGCCGTCAGCCACGGGTCCTCGGCAGTCTGCCGGAAGCCATCCGGCATGGCGTCCAGCGTCGGCAGGAAGCGGAGGTAGTCCGGCACGGGGGTCGGGCTAGGGGTGGGGCTGGGAGTTGGCGTGGGTGACGGTGTTGCCGTTGGGCTGGGTGTTGCCGTCACCGTTGGCGAGACAACCGGCGTTGGCGTGGCGGTCGAGTACGTCCAGGGGGTGTTGGTTGGGATTGGCGTCGGGCGCGGTCGGGTAGCCGTGGCCGTCGCGCTGACGGTTGGCGTTGCCTGCCCGTCGCCGATCGTTACGGTAACCCCGAGGATCTCATCCAGCGAGCAGCCCGATGCCAAGAACAGGACAACGCCGAATAGTCCAAACGCTCCTCCGCGAGCGATGCGTGTGAGCACGATGCACTCCCCTTCAACGACGACGACGCATCGTCGTTGATGCGTCCGTACTCTAAATCCAGAAGTGCGCGTTCCGGTACATGGTTCGGCTGGGCTGTACCTACCAGTGCAGCACCAGCGGCAGTGTGGGGCGCAGGTCGGCGTGCTGACCCTGGGCAGCATTGTCGAAGGTCAGCTCCAGCAGATGGGTGGCGTTCTGGCTGAACGTGGCGATGCCGAGCCGCTGGGCGGCGTAGAGCGGGTCGCTCGGCGGCTCGCAACCGGCGGTGGCGATGTGGACGGCGGTGATCTCGCGCACGCCCAGTGGGTGCTCCAGCGGTTCGCGGCGTTCCGGCGGCGCGCTATCCGGCCGCGCACCAATGGGGTTGATGAAGAGCATTGCCTCCACCGCCAGCGTGCCGCGCGCGATCGGGATGGCGACATCCGGCGGCAAGTAGGCGTTGTGATAGGGCTGCGTGCTGAAGGGCGGTGGGTCGTCGCCGGTGGCGCGCAGGCACAGGCCGAATGGGCTGGCGTTGGTCGTGCGCCAGCGCGCGCGCTCCCACAAACGGGTCGGGGCGACCAACGGGCTGCGTGCCTCGTCCGGGTCCGTGACGTAGATCAGTTCCAGCATGGCGTTGTGGAAGAAGAAGCGCCGGTTGGCGGTGCCCTGGCCGGGGTGGGTGTTCGGCGAGCCTTCCAGCAACCCCAGGCGGATGAGCGCCTCGGC
>QEUZ01000435.1 GCA_003577355.1 Chloroflexota bacterium
TCGACGCCGCGATACGTGGGTTCTCACGAGCGTAAATCGAAACGAAACCGACTGCCCAGGTGGCGGTGATAATCAGCACGAGGGCAGTCGCCACGCGCGCCACGGGGATACGCCCAATGCGCGGCAGCCCAATCAGTAGCGTTGCTGCAAAGATCGCGATAAACGGGACCAGTGGTAGCGAGTAGCGCAGAAAGCGCGCTTCGGTTGCAATCAGGATCGGAACATAGGCCACGACCCACAGCACCGGCAGGAGCCAGGCGACATCCATCCGGGAAATGGCCCGGCGCGCCGCCAAAAAGAAGCCGGCAATGCCGGAAACAAGCAACGCCGGCCCGAGGGTGAAGAGGAACATGTTGCGCAGTTCGTACAGCCCCGGCGTTAGCCCGACAAACTGGCGCGTGAACGGGACATCAAATTGGCCACGCACGATCCGTGCCTGAGTGCGGATGTCCTCGGTGAACGGCTGGAAGCGCACGAGGGCATATGGCTCGAATACTGTAAAGACCGCCAGGCTGGCGACGCCGGCTCCAAGCGCGTGCCCCACAATCTCCAAACGTTGGGGGTACTTCCAGAGCACCCAGCCGAACGTTGCTGCCAACGGTACGAGCAGTGAGGGAACGCTCGCCTTCGTCGCGAAGGCACAACCAACAGGGACAGCCAACGCCATCGCGCGCCACAGCGTCGGTGCATCGGTGTAGCGCACGGCGAGATAGATCGTGGCAGCGACAAAACAGGTAAGCCAAATATCGACGGCGAAGAAGTGGCTCAACTGGATCGGCAGGACCGCCAGCGCATACAGCGCTGCAGCAACGAGCGCGGCGTAGCGGCCAGCGAGTCGTCGCGCCAGGAGGAACACGAACAGCAACGTGAACATGTCGACGAGAGCAGTCAGCGGCCGGCCAACGCGGTAGGTCTCTGGGTACGAGCCAAACTCGGTATTGCTGACGAGAGACAGCAGCCAGCTGACTGTTCCCTGGACATACATCGGCAAGGTGCCGTACGCGAACGACTCGGGGTTGCCGTTCATATCGTCCCGTCGCGGGTTCAGGCTGCTCGTTGCAGGGTCGAGAATGCTCCAGATATCGTTCAACGGCGGCATTGCGACCCGGTCCGACGATACGATCGCAATGAAACGCTCGTCCGGGTGCAAGTAGATGCCCTGGTCCCAGTTCTGCCCAAAGAAGCGTAGAAACAGCGCAAGCGCGAACACGCCCGCGAGCAACAGGTGGTAGCCGCTGATTTGCCGCCGAGACCTTAGCCAATCCATGCAGCGTATCTTACCGACTCCTGATACCTGGCCGGGATACAGGACGTTCGTCCGCTCGTGCTCGATTGATTCCCTTGCATCGGCTTCTCTATACTCCTCGAAAAGCCCGCGTACGGTACCTTGCCTAGTGCGATGCCCGCGAGAGGTCGCCTGAACGATGCGCACGTTGAAAGTCATCGTTGGTGGAGAGGGTAACGTCGGCAAGACGTCGCTCATTCGCCAGTACGCGAAGGCCAAGTTCAGCGAAGCGCGTAACATCACGTTGGGCATCGATATCACAACACAGGAGTTCCATCTGGATGGCGAAGACGTGAAGCTCGCCATCTGGGACATTGAAGGGCAGGCGGGCAACCGTCCCAACTTCTTCCTCGGGGCGCAGGCCGCAATGCTCGTATACGACGTGACGGCCGAGTATTCGCTCCAGGCGCTGACTGAGTGGTACCAGCGCTGCTTGCGTTACTGCCCCTCCGCGCCGATCATCGTCGTCGGCAACAAAGTCGATCTGGGCCTGAGCTTCCCGCCGGACTGGGGCCGCATCTTCGCCCGCTACATCGCAGCGCAACATGGGTTCCTATCGGCGAAGACCGGCGAGAACGTTGGGCGCGGCTTCGAGCTCCTTGCTCGCGAGGCAATGAAGCACGCCGGCGTCAGCCTCAACTGAGGTTCTTGTGCGCGTCGTCTTCCTCGGCTCCCCACAATTCGCCGTTCCATCGCTCCGAGCATTGGTACACGAGCCTGACATTGCCGTGCCACTCGTCGTCACGCAACCGGATCGCCCCGCAGGACGTGGGCGGAAAATGACCCGTCCACCAGTCGCCCTAGAGGCGCAGGCTGCTGGTCTTCCACTGTTGCAACCGGAATCGTTGCGCGACCCGCGGCACGTTGCCAGGATCGCCGAGGTGCAACCGGATATTCTGTTGGTCGTCGCCTATGGCGAGATCCTCCGGCGCGACGTGTTGGAGCTGGCCCCGCATGGAGCGCTGAACGTTCATCCTTCGCTCCTGCCGCGTTACCGCGGAGCGGCTCCGATCCCTGCCGCGATCCTCAACGGCGACCGCTACACCGGCGTTTCGATCATCAAGCTGGTGCGTCGGCTTGACGCCGGGCCGATCATTGCGCAATCCGAACTGGACATAACACCACGTGACACCACCACGTCGTTGACTGAACGCCTCGCGATGCAGAGCGCCCAGATGCTCCCGGATGTTCTGCGAGGTTGGGTTCAGGGGCAACTCGCGGCTATCGAACAGGATGAGTCGCTGGCAACCTATACGCATGAATGGACGCGCAGTGACGCACGTATCGATTGGTCGCTGTCTGCTGTGCAGATCGACCGCTTGGTCCGGGCAGCCAATCCGTGGCCGATTGCATGGACTACCATCAATGGTTCGTCAATCGCCATTCACGAGAGCGAGCCATTAGCAACGGCTTCATCAGTCATGAGTCCGGGTCACGCCAGATTGCACGATGGCCGCGTCGTCGTCACCTGCGGCGAGGGCGTGCTGGTGTTGCACGTGGTTCAACCAGCCTCGAAGCGCGCGATGCCCGCCCTCGACTGGTTCAGAGGCCTCCGTCGCGAGGTGGTGGCGTTTGAATAGCAACCTATCCGCTACGCAGCGTCGATACTATGCGTACAAGATCCCTTATCCGCAAAGAGGGAGGGCGCACCGGTTGATGGTAGTCTGCTCTGCGATGCGTTGGCGAGGCGCCGCTCGTTTGGAGGTGAGCTAGTGGATCTGCTTGAACACCTGCTCGCACATGACCGCTGGGCGAC
>QEUZ01000023.1 GCA_003577355.1 Chloroflexota bacterium
GCGCTCGGCCGCGACGACCTGGGCCGCATCGCGCCTGGCTGCAAAGCCGACCTGTTCATTGCCGACTTGCGCAAGCTGCACATTGGCCCGGTCATCGACCCGATCCTCGCCCTCGTGCACGAGGCAAACGCGGCGGATATCGACACCGTGCTCGTCGACGGCAGGGTCATCATCAACAACGGGCGCCACACAGCAATCGACCACGACTGGCTGCTGCACGTAGCCGAAGGGATCGGCGTCAAACAGCGCGCAGCCATCGCCGCCCGCGACTGGAAGCGGCGCAGCGAACCCGAACTATTCGCGCCGACGTTTCCTGAGGTGATGTGACACGGTGTAGAGGTCCCGCCAGACGCCACGGCACAACAATACAGATGTGCGAACACCGTTGCGCGAGGGATGCAGGTTGTGGCTTTCGGGACTGTGCGGTTTAGCGTGCACTTGCCCCGCCGAGCGAACGCGGGTAGCATCGTTGCACGAAATTGCAACTGACTGCGCTGCATGGAAGGTGGTGCGCGATGGTCCTGACACAGGTCAGACACGCTCTCGACCCTCTCTCGGAAGACGAAATTGTCGCGGCAATGCGCATATTGCGGGAGACGAAGGGCCTGCCGGAACGACACCGCATCGCCCAGGTTGCGTTGCAGGAGCCGCCGAAGGCCGATGTCCTTGCTGGCAACGACACCGACCGCGAAGCCTTCATCCTCATCATCGACCGTGACCAGGGGCTGACTTACGAAGCAGTCGTCTCGATCACCAGCGGTAACGTGCGCTCCTGGAAGGAGCTGCGCGGCGTCCAGCCACCGATTACTTTTGAAGAGTTCGCCGAGTGCGAGCAGGCCTGTATCAACGACCCGGACTTCCGGGCCGCCGTCGCCAAGCGCGGCATCACCGATATGAGCCTGCTGATGGTCGACCCCTGGTCTGCCGGCGCGTATGAAGACAGCGAAGGTCGCCGGCTATCCCGCGCCCTTACCTGGGTGCGCAGCTCCCCGGACGACAACGGCTACGCCCACCCGCTCGAAGGGTTGCTCACCCTCGTCGACCTTCACGCCGGGAAGGTCGTGAAGATCGAAGACCACGGGGTCGTGCCGGTTCCGCAGTCCGACGGCAACTACATCCCCAAGTACGTCGGCAAGCTGCGCGACGACATCAAACCCATCTCGATCACCCAGCCCGAAGGGCCAAGCTGGGTGATCGACGGCAACCACGTCTCCTGGCAGAAGTGGAAGATGCGTGTCGGCTTCACCCCGCGTGAAGGGCTGGTGCTGCACCAGGTTTCCTACACCGACGGCGGCCGCGACCGGCCGGTGCTCTACCGCGCATCCGTCGCCGAAATGGTTGTCCCCTACGGCGACCCCTCGCCGACCCACCGGCGCAAGAACGCCTTCGACGTGGGGGAATACAACATCGGCCTGCTGGCGAACTCGCTGGAGCTCGGCTGCGACTGTCTGGGGCTGATCCACTACTTCGATGCTACCCTCGCCGACACGCGCGGCAACCCGTATACCCTGCGCAACGCCATCTGCCTCCACGAAGAAGACTTCGGCATGGGCTGGAAGCACACCGACTTCCGCACCGAAGAGGTTGCCGTGCGCCGCTCGCGCCGCCTGGTCGTCTCGTTCGTCTCAACCGTCGGCAACTATGAGTACGGGTTCTTCTGGTACTTCTACCAGGACGGCTCGATCGAGCACGAAGTCAAGATGACCGGCATCGTCTCGACTGGCGCGCTCATGCCGGGTGAAACCCGCAAGTACGGGCAGCGCCTCACACCGGACGGGCTTTACGCACCGATCCACCAGCACTACTTCAACTTCCGGCTGGACCTGGATATCGACGGGGTCGACAACTCTATCTACGAAATCCACGCCGAAACCGAGCCGGCTGGCCCGGAGAACCCCCTGCACAACGCGTTCTATTCCAAGGCGACGCTGCTCACCACCGAGCAGGAAGCGCAACAGCATGTCGACCCAATGCGCGGACGCATCTGGAAGATCGTCAACAACGGGGTCAAGAACTGGGTCGATGAACCGGTTGGCTACCGGCTGGTGCCGGGGACCAACGTCGGTGCGCTGGTCGGCGACACCTCCAGCGTGTACAAGCGTGCTGGCTTCATGACCAAGCACGTTTGGGTCACACCCTACGCTGAAGACGAGCGCTTCCCGGCCGGCGACTACCCCAACCAGCACGAGGGCGGCGCTGGTCTGCCGGAATGGACTGCTGCCAACCGCTCGATCGAGGATACCGATATCGTGTTATGGTACTCGCTCGGCTCGCATCACCCAGTGCGGCTGGAAGACTGGCCGGTAATGCCGGTGCAGCGGGTTGGCTTCATGCTCCAGCCGATGGGCTTCTTCGACCGCAGCCCGGCGATAGATGTCCCGCCGGAACCCAGTCATTGTCACTGAGGTATCGGGGAGGTGGCAGGCAACAGCTGACCGGGGTGCAGGTGTGGCGCTGAACTGAGCACTGGCCGCCTCAATATAGCATCACAGAGGAGCGGGGTGGGCCGTGTGGCTCACCCCGTTCTTCTTGCTGCACACGAGTGCTACCGGCGGCCGAACCCGCCCGAGCTACACCAACGTGTTGGCAAACACCTGCCAGGCGAGGGCCGTTTTCGCAACCAGACTGAGGATGATGTAGACCCGTTCCCCATACAAATAGTCGCGCCAGCGGCCGGCACGCCGGTATTGCAGGGCCATGTTGACCGCGAAGCTGTTGAAGAGGACAAAGAGCGAAATGACGATGCCGTAGACGAACCCCGGCGCGCCAGTAGGCGAGCGGCTGTCGGCGCCGAGGAACTGGTAGGCGATGATGACCCACGGTACGGCTCCGGCAACGCAGCCGAACCAGAACGGGGTCCAGTTCACCCGCTCGCGGTCCGGGTTCATCTGCTCCATAACCATCCCGAAGAAGATCATCGCCGCGTTCACACCGGCAATGGCAATGATCGCGCCGATATCACTAACGCCGACGATGAGCGCGATCAACACGACCATCACCGAAGCGCTGGCCGAATACTCCCACCAGCGGGCGTAGTTGATCCCACGCCGCAGGTTGTCCCGATACCACGGCCAGACGCGAGGCGCCGCCATCAGCAGATGGTCGATAGCCGCCAGAAGCAGGAACACGCCTACGCCCAGCCCAATCGGCACGTTCCAGATGACCTCGCGCTCGGTGTAGCCGCTGCCAGGTGGGCCGTCAACGAACGCTGCAGTGATTGGGATGCTGAAGTCGTTGCTCAATACGAAGATCGCCAGCGCCTGCAGCAGGTGGACGATGCCAGTGATGAGGTTGAAGCGTCTCAGCCCTTCAAGCGAGGCCGACGACGCGCCAAGCTCTTCAGATCCAGTGTCGTGTCCGTTTACCTGTGCGCCCCGCGCCATCGCCAAACTCCCATCCAAACTGCGTTGCAACAGGCGGCAACATGGTCGCGCCAACCAGCAGTAAAGCAGGTGCGTGCGGTATTACCAGTATGAACTGCTACCGCACACGGCAAACCTCAACAGCTATGGCGCTAGAATGTGCGCGGTCGAGCTGCTGTACAGGGAGGGGATGAGGATGCACTGGAGTGAGCGACCAGAGTCTGCCGAAGAGTATGGCGTCCTGGCGGCGTTGGAGGTGATGCTGCCGATGCGCGACGGCGTGCGGCTGGCAACCGACCTCTACTTCCCTGCCCGGCTGGATGCACTTGGGGAACGCGCCCCCGGCCAGTTCCCAGTCATCATGGTGCGCACACCCTACAACAAGCGCACCGACCGACAGCGCGTCGAGGCGGAATACTTCGCCCGGCGCGGGTATATCGTGGCGATCCAGGACTGCCGCGGCCGCTACCGCTCCGAGGGGACGTTCTACTTCCTGACCCAGGAACCGGAAGATGGCTACGACACCTGCGAGTGGCTCGGGACACAACCCTGGTCAACCGGCAGGGTCGGCACTATGGGCACCTCCTACCTGGGGTGGACGCAAACGGCAGCGGCCGTGCTGAACCCGCCGCACCTGGCGGCGATGGTCGTCAACCAGGCTGGAGCCAGCGCCTGGCACGCCACCGTCCGCCACAACGGGGCGATGGAGCTACGCTTCCTGGCCTGGGCCTTCATGGAGGCTGGCACGAGTCCGGCGGCAATGCGGGACCCAGCGCTGCGCGACGCGTTCGAACGCACATTCGCCATCGACTGGCTTTCCAACTTGCCGCTGCGGCCAGGCCTCACCCCACTGGCGCTCCACCCATCGACCGAACGTTGGGCGCTGGACGTGTACACCCGTGGCGACTACGATGCCTACTGGCAGCACCCCGGTTTCGACTTCGCACGCTATTACGACGCACACGCCGACGTGCCGTTGCTCCTGTGCGGCTCCTGGTACGACTCCTACACCCGCGCGACGCTGGAGAACTACGTGGCGCTCGCCGAGCGCAAGTCCGGCCCGGTGCACCTGCTGATGGGCGGCTGGACACACGGCAGCGCAACCGTCGATACGTCATTCGCCGGAAACGTGGAGCTCGGGCCGAACATGCCGGTCGCCGGGAACCTCGCCGAAAGCTTCATCCACTTGCACCTGCACTGGTTCGACCGCTGGCTAAAAGATATCGATAACGGGGTTGACCGCGAAGACCCCGTGCGCATCTTCGTCATGGGCGACGGCGACGGCCACCGCACCCGCGAAGGGCGCATCTACCGCGGTGGTTACTGGCGCTCGGAACGCGAGTTCCCGCTGCAGCGCGCGACCGACACCCCGTTCTATTTCCAACCGGGCGGCGGGCTAGCCCCGAACCAGCCCAGCGTCTCCAACGCAGCGACATCCTTTCGCTACGACCCAGCCAACCCAGTTCCGACAATCGGCGGCAATCTCTCGTCGCTTGCGCAGCAGGTGCCGGTGCCAGAGTCGATCCTGGCCAACGTGCCCTACGAGCAGCGCTGGGCGAGCATCTCCAGCATCGGCGGGCAGGACCAGCGCACCACGCCGGAAACCTATGGCGCTACGCCCCCCTACATGCCACTCGCAGCCCGCGATGATGTCGTGGTGTTCCAGACCGAGCCACTCGACGCACCAGTTGAAGTAACCGGCCCACTCTCAGCGACACTCTACGTCTCTTCAAGCGCGCCGGATACCGACTACACGGTGAAGCTTGTCGATGTGTTTCCCCCGTCGCCCGATTATCCGCTGGGTTACGCCCTCAATATCTCGGATGCCATCTTCCGCGCCCGCTACCGCAACGACCCCGCGAGACCGGAGCTGATGGAACCGGGCAACGTCTACACCATCAACATCCCAATGTACGGGACCAGTGCGGTCTTCGGTGTTGGGCACCGCATTCGGGTGGATATCTCGTCGAGCAACTTCCCCCGCTTCGACCCCAACCCCAACACCGGCGAACCGATTGGCCGGCATACCCACAGCATCGTCGCGACAAACACTGTTCACCACGACGCCGCGTACCCGTCGCATATCACGCTGCCGCTGGTACCCATCGAGTAACCCCCGGAGAACAGCGCCTCAGGCAACAACGCCCTCGTGTGGGCGGGCGTTGTTGCCGTGCGCCGGTGCATTGCACCCACGCCGGCGCACCTACGGTCGTCCTTCGGCACAATCGTGCGATACCAAACACAAGCCGCAGTCACCTGGCCAGCGGGCTCCCGCCGATCGTGGCCCACATGCCTTCGCCGCAACACCATTGGCCCCTCACGTGACGACCGCTCACGAAGCCCGCAACGCGGCATGGCGCGGAGCCTCAGGACCACGCCTCCCTTGACATGGGTATACCGGGTGACTAGGATAATCCCGATAATTTCAGTCGGAATTATTGCATTCACCCGGCCAGCGGGAGGGTGGTGTTTGCCCTGTGGCGCGTGTCCACGGGGGTATTGAAGGGATGTTCCATGGCTCGTCATCAGTTGACAACGCGATCGCGCGTGCTCGAATCAATCGGCAGTCGCGGTGGGGGCCGCGCTCTGGAGGCCCGTCTGAGCCGGCGCACGCTCCTGCTGGGCGGGGCCGCAGCGAGCATCACAGGGCTCCTCGCGGCATGTGGAGGTACTGACGCGGCGCCGACTGCAACACCTGCTGCCGCATCGCCAGCGACACCTGCGCCGGCGACTGCCACGCCAACACAACCGCCTGCGCATACCCCCACGAGTGTGAGCGCACCCTCCGCAACACCAGCGTCCACGCCGGCACAGGGGACGACACCGACCAGCGGCGAATGGTCGTTCACTGACGATCGTGGAGTAACCGTGACGTTGCCGGAGCCGCCGGCGCGCATCGTGGCCCAAACAACCGTCGGGGCAGCTCTCTGGGACCTCGGAGTGAAGCCGGTCGCCGTCTTTGGGCCGTACCGCACGGCAGACGGCAAGCCGGATTTCCAGGCCGGCAACCTCGATCTCGACCAGGTCGAGTGGCTTGGCGACTATGGGGAGCTCGACCAAGAAAAGCTCGCCGCACTCAACGCCGACATCTACGTCGACTTCACTTGGGGCGCAGGGTTGCTCTGGTACCTCGATGAAGAGCTGGAAGCCCAGGTCAAGCGCATCGTGCCGACGATCGGCATTTCGTTCGAGAACCGTTCGATTATCGAGTCAATTGGCCGCCTGGAGGATCTGGCCGTGTCCGTTGGCGCCGACCTCAACGCTCCCCAGCTGGTGGAAGACCGCGCCACATTCGCGGCGGCAGAACAGGAGCTCGTGAGCGCCATTGAACGACTTGCACTACTTCTCAGATCTCGGCCTAGACATCGTTGACCACGGCCTCGACGAGTTCTGGGAGATTATCAGCTGGGAGCAGATCAACAAGTACCCGGCTGACCTGATCCTGCTTGATGCCCGCGCCGGCGTGCTGACCGTCGATGAATTCAGCAGCATCGGCACCTGGGCGGCGCTCCCAGCGGTCCAAGCCGGGCAGGTCGGGCCGTGGTATGCCGGAGCACCGTACAGTTACATTGGCCTTGTGCCAATCATGCAGGAGCTCACCGCCCTCATCAACGCATCCAACCCCGACCTGGTGTAGCGGGCACGCGCCAGAAAGCACGGCCCCCGAGGCATTCCTCGGGGGCTGCTACATTCACATGCGCTTGGAAATGAGCTCAGTCAGCCAGCGGGGCCGGCTCCAGCGCAGGTTCAACGACGAGCGGTTGTGCGTGCGGAACGGCGTTGCCTTCCACCCGCAGGTCTGGCAGCCAGTGCAGCCAGCGCGGCAAGTACCAGTTGATGTTGCCGAGCAGTGCCATCGACGCCGGAACCAGGATCGAGCGAATGATCGTGGCATCCAGCAACACGGCGATCGCCAACCCGAAACCCATTTGCTGGATCGTCACCAACCGCCCCGAAGCAAACGCTGCAAAGACCATCACCATGATTGCCGCCGCGCCAGTGATGATCCGTGCGGTTGACTGCAGGCCAACCGCCACCGATTCGCGGTTGTTCTGCGTCTGGTCAAAGTGCTCGCGGATGCGGCTCAGCAGGAACACGTGGTAGTCCATGCTCAGGCCAAACAACACGCAGAAGAGGAAGATCGGGATCCAGGCATCAATCGTCGGGGTTTGCTGGAAGCCGAAGATCCCATTGAGGAACCCCTTCTGGAACACCAGCACCATCGTGCCGTAGGCCGCGCCGACCGACAGCAGGTTCATCAGGATCGCCTTCAGCGGCACGACGATCGAGCGGAACGCCAGCATCAACAGGATGAAGCTCAGCCCCAGGACGAACGCAAAGACGATCGGGGTATAGGTTTCGATCATCTCATTGAAATCCTGGTTGAAGGCGGTCACACCGGTGACGTAGACGGCATTCTCCGCCGGGGTGTTATCAAACGCCGTGGGGATCAGGTTGTTGCGCAGGCGCTGGATCGCTGCATAGGACGCGGGCGCGTTCGCATCCGTCGTCATCGGCGCTTCGATCAGCGTCAGGTCGCCGGCGGGGTTGACTTCCGTCGTCGCCTGACCGTAGTGACCATCAGCTTGCAACTCGGCCAACAGCTTCGTTACACCGGCCTGCACACCAGGATCGGACGCGTTGCCATCCACCACGATGCGCACCGGGGCAAGCTGGCCAACGTAGAAGTCCTGTTCGAGGATCAGGAACGCGGTTTTGACATCGCTTTCCGGCAACGTCTCAACACCAGCAAAGCCTGTCTTCATGTCGAAGTAGGGGATTGCAAGGCCCACGAGCAACGTCAGCGCGAGCGCCACCGACACGATCGGGCGGCGCATCACCAAGCGGGTGACGGCGCCCCAAAACCCAGAATGCACATAGTCGTCGCTGAACCGGCCGGATGCTGCGCCGGCTGCAGCGCGGCGCTGCGCGCGGTGGGTGATCGGCCGCAGCAGGCCATCCAGCAGTGCCACTTCGACCAGCGCAAAGGGCACGAAGAACAGCAGCAACGGCAACATCAAAAGCGCAACTGCGCTGCCGCCCAGCATACCGAGCGGACGCGCGGTGTTGGTGACGCGCGCCTTGATCCAGCCGAAGATATCCAGCAGGTTGCGCCACATGCGTGTGTTCAAGCGGTCACCCAACAGCGAGAGGAGGGCCGGGACGAGGGTCAGCACGGCCGACACTGCCACGAGAACCGCGAGGATCGCGCCGAGCGCCAGGCTGCGGAAGATCGTCGTCGGGATCAGGAACATGCCAAGCAGCGCGAAGACCACTGCCAGGCCAGAGAAGACGACCGCCTTACTGGCGGTGCCGCTGGCGATCTCGATAGCCTGCCGCTTGTCGGCGCCATGCTCGCGCTCTTCACGGAACCGCGCGATGATGAACAGGGCGTAGTCGATCCCGACCGCCAGACCGATCATCGAGATCATATTCGTCACGAAGAACGACAGCTCGAACGCCTGGCTGATGAGCGCAGCAATGCCGGTCGCAATCGCGATCGAGAAGAGCGCCAGGATGAGCGGAATACCCGCAGCCACCAGCGCACCGAAGACGACGATAAGGATCAGCAGCGTGAACGGCAAGCTGACCATCTCGGCCTTGATGAGGTCTTCCTCTGCGATAGTGTTGAACTCTTCGTTCGCGCTGATGTCGCCGACGGTGTAGACCTCGAAACCGGGCGCGCGCTCGCCTTTCACCCGTTGCAGGTACTCGTCAGCGTGCTTGAGGGCTTCCTCGAAATCGTCGATGAATGTCACGCTGATCAGCATCGTGTCGCGGTCTGCAGATACCAGCGATTCCGCGACCGGCGAATCGAACGACAGCGCTTGATAGTAGTTCATTGCGCCGGTAACGAGGCCATCCAGCGCAAGAACATCGGTAGTCGTACGCTCGACGATCTGCTGGAACTCCGGGTCATCGACGGTGAACTGGCTAGAACGAATGATGATCGTTTCAGAATGGGTTTCCCCCCGCCCGAGCTTCTCGTCGAGCAGGTTTTGCGCTTTCACCGATTCCGGCTCGTTGTTGAACGTGGCATCGGTCGTTGAATTGAGGAACGATGTGCCAAAAGCGCCGAGCGCCAGGACAACGATCCACGCGCTGATGACCACCCACGGACGGCGCGAGGCCACCTTTGCCAGACCGACCGTTGACAGCAGCGATTTCATCGCTTTGCCTCCAAATAAAGGTGTCTCTGACTGCCGACAACACATTCCGCCCACTGGCTCCTGGTTGCGCGCAACGCTCCCTGTTCTGAACACCGTTCGGCGGAGTTGTGTGACAGGCTACCCAGCGAGCAGACGACTACCACTCGCGCTCCGGCGAACCGGCGCTAAAAACGCGCAACCAGTTGCGCACACCCCGTGCGCGCGCCAGGTCGCGCCTGGCGAACTCCATCTGCTGTCGCAGCGCGTAGTCGTTTGGGTACAGCATCGGACCCGTTGTCCTTTCGTGTCGAACGCTGCCAGTCGCATCGTCGCAACCGGCTCCGGGGCTAGTCTAGGTTCCCCCCGATGTCGAGCCATCGGCAAACGGGCGAGTGCCCGCCCTGTACCAACGATCAGGTAGCCGGGGCTAGTTGACGGAGGCGTAGATGTATCGCACGATCCCGACCACGAGTGACGCGGAAAGGGGCGCTCGCCGATGGCGAACGGTTCGAGATCATTGGAGCTCGGCATCCACTTGGGGCAGCAGAACATCTCGATCGACGAGGTGCGCGCGCTCTGGCGCTTCGCCGATACCCACGGGTTTGCCTGGATGTCGATTTGGGACCACTTCTACGACGCAGGCAATGACGCCGCCCCACACTTCGAGGCGATCGCGTTGCTTGGCGCGATGGCTGCGGAAACCACGCGCCTGCGCTTCGGGTGCATGGTCTTCTCGGTGCACTACCGCAACCTCGGCGTATTAGCCAAAGCGATGATCACCATCGACCACCTCAGCGGTGGCCGGGTTGAGTTCGGGCTGGGAGCCGGATGGCACAAGCCGGAGTACGACGCATTTGGCTACACCTACGGCAGCGACCGGGAACGCTTGAACGACCTCGAAGAAGCGATGATCGCGATGCAGTCGCTCCTACGCGACGACGTCACCTCACACCACGGCACGCTGGTTCACCTGAATGACGCCAAGATGTTCCCGAAGCCGCTCCAGCAACCGCTGCCGTTGTGGGTAGGCGGCAAGGGTGAGCGACGCACGGCGCGCATCGCCGCGCGATACGCCGATGGCTGGAACATTCCGTACGTGTCTGCTGAGGAGTACGCCCACAAGATGCGCGTGCTCGACCAGTGGTGCGCAGCAGAAGGGCGCGACCCCGCGACGATCAAGCGCGCCGTCCAGCTCGGTATGTATACCGCCGCAACATCCGACCCGGCCGATGTCGAACGCGGCGTGAACAAGCTGCGCACACAAATGGGCCGGCGCGCCGCTGGCACACTCGCCGGGCACCTCACCGGTGGTCCATCCGAAGTGATTGAGAAGATCGCGACCTATCGGGCCGCCGGCGTCACCACCCTCAATATCGCTATCCGGCCGCCAATCGACTGGGACGCCCTCCACGCCTTCGCGCAGGAAGTATTGCCCGTTGTGACCAGTGACGAGTGATGAGTGACCAGTGACCAGTGACCAGTTGATCGATCAGGCCGACGCATCTGATGCATTGGCAGTTCCGACGCATCCATATTCGACATCGCTTGGCCGCACCCAGCCCAGTCTCCACGCCACTGGTCACTGGTCACTCATTACTCATCACTCATCTGTAGAATTTCTCACAAGCGGGCGCTATGCTAGACTAATGACATCACGGCTTTGCGTTCACGCCACTCATTTTGGGGGAACCGGGTAGCGTCTGCCCGGCGGGGGAAAGGGTGAGAAGGCAGATGGTCCATCGCCTGCCGTGGCGCATCGTAGCGGCTCTCGCGATGCTCAGCGTCGGGGTACTGCTGCTAGGCGCCTGTTCCTCGTCGGCGCCGCAAACGACGATTTCCGATGCGTCGGTGAACAACGACCGTATTTGGAGCGTCTACACAATTATCTGGATCGCGGCAGCGGTCGTCTTCGTCGCCGTTGAGGCGTTGCTCGTCTACACGATCATCAAGTTTCGCAACAAGCCGAGAACCGCTCACGGCCGGCCAGTACCGGTCCACGGCAATACCAAGCTGGAGATCGTCTGGACGATTATCCCAGCCGTTGTCCTCGTCGTGATTGCCATTCCGACGCTACAGATCATCGCCGAACTGGAGAAGCGCCCCAGCGAGGCAGACAATCCGCTCGAGATTTCGGTGATCGCCCATCAGTTCTTCTTCGAGTTCCGCTATGAGGATCAGGGCATCCGCACGACAAACGAGTTGCACATCCCAGTCAACCGTAAGGTCGATCTGGTCATGACCTCGAACGATGTCATCCATTCGCTCTGGGCGCCGCGCCTGGGCGGCAAGGTTGATAGCATCCCGGGTCGCAATAACCATATGTGGCTAGAGGCCAAGGAAACCGGCGAGTTTGATGGCCAATGCGCCGAGTTCTGCGGCGTTGGACACGCCAACATGCGCTTCAAGGTGATCGTGCATGATGAGGCTGGGTTCATGGCCTGGATGGACGAAGAGCTCAACCCGACCCCAGGCGGCGACGCTGCCGCGGGAGAAGCGTTCTTCCTCAACGGCCCGTGCGCCGGTTGCCACGCGATCGACGGCACCACAGCTGCCGGTACCGTTGGCCCGAACCTGACGCACTTTGCCAGCCTACCCCAAATCGCCGGGGTTGTGCCGAACGACGAACAGAACCTGCGCGCCTGGCTTGCGAACCCGCCGGCCGTGAAGCCCGGAACCGGCATGCCGAATTTGAACCTCACGCCAGCGCAGATTGATAATCTCGTCGCGTACTTGCAATCGCTCAAGTAAGTCCGAGTGAGCGGTCGATTGGCTGAACGGGTCTAGGGGCGGCAACGCCTGCTGGAGACAAGGAACAAGGGGCATGGCAACACAGGTCGCCGTCGGACAGGCAAGGGTAGAGGCGGAGCCGTTTGCACAACCGCGTGGGTTGTGGAGCTGGCTGACGACCATCGACCACAAGCGTATCGGGATCCTCTACGGGGTCACGGCACTGCTCTTTTTCTTCATCGGTGGTATCGAGGCGATGCTCATCCGCGTGCAGCTCGCTGCGCCGAACAACGACTTCGTCTCCGCCGACCAGTTCAACCAGCTCTTCACCATGCATGCGCTGACGATGATCTTCCTCGGCGTCATGCCACTCTCGTCCGCATTCTTCAACTTCATCATCCCGTTGCAGATCGGCGCGCGAGATGTCGCGTTCCCGCGCCTGAACGCGTTTTCGTACTGGGTCTTCCTGCTCGGGGCGCTCCTCCTGAACGCCGGATGGTTCTTCGGTGAAGCGCCGAACACTGGCTGGTTCTCTTACGCCAACCTGACATCGCCCGCCTATTCTCCCGGCCACAACGTCGATTACTTCGTGCTTGGTTTGCAGGTCCTCGGCATCTCGTCCCTCGCGGCAGCGTTCAACTTCCTGGTCACGATCATCAATATGCGCGCCCCGGGTATGTCGATGATGCGTTTGCCCGTCTTCACCTGGATGACGTTGATTACCTCGATCCTGATCGTGCTGGCCTTCCCGGCGCTGACCGTCGGGGTCACCTTGCTGATGTTCGACCGCTTCTTTTCGACGAACTTCTTTATCCCGGCGGCCGGCGGTAGCCCGCTTCTCTGGCAGCACCTGTTCTGGGTGTTCGGCCATCCGGAGGTGTATATCCTCATCCTGCCAGCGTTCGGCATCATTTCGGAGATCCTGCCGACGTTCTCGCGCAAGCCGCTTTTCGGGTACTCGGCGGTCGTCTTCGCGGGCGCCGGCATTGCGGTGCTGGGCTTCGGCGTGTGGGCACACCACATGTTTACCGTCGGCATGGGCCCGGTGCCGAACGCCGTCTTCTCAATCGCAACCATGCTGATTGCGCTGCCCACCGGCGTGAAGATCTTTAACTGGATCGGCACGATGTACGGTGGTCACCTCGACTTCCGCACACCGATGCTGTTTGCAGTCGCGCTTGTCGGCATGTTCATCATCGGCGGGCTTTCTGGCGTGATGCACGCGTCACCGCCGGTGGACTCGCAGCAGCAAGACTCCTACTTCATCGTGGCGCACCTGCACTACGTGCTCTTCGGCGGCAGCATCATGGGCCTGTTTGGCGGCATTTACTACTGGTTCCCGAAGATCACCGGGAAGATGTACAAAGAGGCCCTCGGCAAGTTGCACTTCTGGTTGATGCTGATCGGGTTCAACATCACCTTCTTCCCGATGCACTGGGTTGGCATCGAAGGGATGCCGCGCCGCATCTACACCTACAACTCCGGCTATGGCTGGGACCTGTGGAACCTGATCTCGACGATCGGCGTGTTCGTCCTGGCCATCGGTTTCGTTGTCTTCATCGTCAACATGTGGCTCTCAGTCACACTTGGTGAGAAGGCAGCGGACGACCCGTGGGACGGCGCTACACTGGAGTGGACAACCCCGTCGCCGCCGCCGCTCTACAATTTCAAGCACACCCCGCGCGTCACCAGCCGTATCCCCTTCTGGTCGCAGAAATACCCGGAGGTGTATGGCGACGACGATCACTTCCACCACCACGCCACCGATGCTGCCGCTGATGATCACGCCGCTGAACACGCACCAGCTTCGGCCCATGCCGTTGCGCACGACGAGCATGCTCACGAGGAAGCGATCCACCTGCCGAACCCGTCGTACTGGCCGCTGGTCACAGCGATCGGGTTGACGCTGGTGTTCGCCGGGTTCCGCTGGAACTACGCCTATCACGCCATCACCTACATTGGCGTCGTCACGCTGGTTGTCGGCATCTACTCCTGGGCGCTCGAACCGGCTATGGATGACCCGGCGGAACACGCCGAGGCGCATTGATGCGGAACCTGACTGTCGGAACAGCCGCTTCTAGGCACGCGGAAGGTTGACATGGCGCAGCACCTGGCACATCCCACGAGCACCGGACTCGATAGCCGCAAACTTGCGATGTGGGCCTTCCTGGCGTCTGACTGCATGTTCTTTGGCTCCCTCATTGCGATGTACGAGGTATCCAAGGACCGCAGCGTCGTCGGGCCGTTCCCGCATGAGGTATTCAACATCCCGTACACCTCGGTCAGCGCGTTCGTGCTTCTCATGAGCTCGCTGGCGATGGTGCTGGCGTTGTCCGGCATCCAGAACGCGAACATGCGCCGCTTCCGAATCTGGATCGCCACAACCGGGTTGCTTGGTCTCGTCTTCCTGGCCGGTCAGGTCTATGAGTTCACCTTCTTCTGGCGCCATGAGCACATGACGTTGTCACATAATCTCTTCGGGTCGTCGTTCTTCACCCTCACCGGCTTCCACGGGACCCACGTCGCCATTGGCGTTGTCTGGCTCTTCAGCCTGTTCCTGGCGTCGTTCAAGAAGGGACTGGTCACTCAGGAGAAGAGCCTGAACGTCGAAATCGCCGGGTTGTACTGGCACTTCGTCGACATCGTCTGGATCGTGATCTTTACCGTGGTCTACCTGCTGTCTGGTGCGGGATAAGAGGAACGGAGACTGACCCATGGCAACATTGCCAGAGCCGGTTGAAGAACATCATCCAGGCGTTCGCGAATATGCAACGATCGCCGTCATCCTGACCGTTATCACTGCGATCGAAGTCGCGCTGTTTTATATCTCGGCCGTCGAGGATTTCCTCGCGCCCATGCTGCTTGTCTTGTCACTCCTCAAGTTCGTCCTGGTGGTTGGGTACTACATGCACTTGAAGATGGACAACCGGCTCTTCCGCTACGTCTTCGCTGCCGGGTTCATCATTGCGCTCAGCATTGTCGCGACACTGATGGCATTGTTCGACCGCTGGTAAATCGCCGAATCTCCGGGTGACCGGTTGCTCGGCCGGTCACCTGCCTGGTCTGGAACTGCTGATGCTGCCCCCGTTCCATATCTTCGAAGGCAACGTTTCGCTCCTCACCTGGTACCCGGACCCGATCGTCCTCTTCGGCGTGCTCAGCGCCGGTTTTCTGTACTTTCGCTACACGGGCCACAAGCGCGACGTATTCATGCATTCCGCGCCGGTGCCCTTGCCGAAGCAGCTGAGCTTCTACGGCGGGCTCGCCGCCGTCGTTATTGGGCTCCTCTCACCAATCGGCGTGCTGGCAGACCAGTACTGGCTCTCCGCGCATATGGTCCAGCATGCCTTCCTGACAATGATCATCCCGCCCATGCTCCTCTGGGGCACACCGGTCTGGATGATCGACGCGTTCATCCGACGCTTCCCGCGAGCTTGGGGCATCTGGCGCTTTGTTACCCGGCCGGTGCTGGCGTTCTTACTTGCGCACCTGCCCTATTCCATCGCCCACTACCCGGTGATCTACGAGTCGATGCTGAACTACGACATCCTGCATATCTTCTACCATCAGATCTTCTTCTTTACGGCATTCGTCGCCTGGTGGCCGATCATGGCGCCCGGACGCGAATACGGTCAACTCGCCCCGCCTGTCCAGATCCTCTACTTCTTCGTCCAGACAATCCCAGGGCAGATCGTTGGCGCCATGATCGCCCTGGCCGACCGGCCACTCTATCAGCCGTACATCGACGCCCCGCGTGTGCTGGGGCTGTCGGTCATGGTTGATCAACAGATCGCTGGCATGATCATGTGGGTCGCTACCGGAACCATCTATTTGGGATTGATGGCGATCGTCTTCTTCCGCTGGGCAGCCGCCGAGGATCGCGCCGAAGCAAAGCGGTACGCCGGCGTGCGCAATACGACCTGACCGGGACGCGGCTGCCGTTCATTGCTCGATACAGGCACGAGCACAACCTTTGCGGTCGAGAACCTGCAGAAGCGCCTCACCCTAGCCCGCGAGCTGCCGTGCCGAGTTACCCTGCACGAGTGTTTCAACCCTCGTCCACCGTCCGGTCAAGCACGCGCGTTACATCAGAGAAGCGCGCTTCAGACAAGGACGATCACACCACTGGTCACTGGTCACTCGTCACTGGTCACTCCACCTGCGAGGGGTAGAGCGGGCTGGCCGCCCGTATCACTCCGCGTTGTCGATTTGGCCCATGAGATACGCCTCGGAGCCTGGGATGTGCCGGAGCAACCAACGGGTCGTCATCTCCGGCATGTCCGGGTTGATCTCGCGGTCGAGCCAGCTGTCATCCAGCCCGACAAGGAGCCCTTCAAGCTTGCCTCGTTCGCGCCATGCGTACGCCAGGATCTGCTGGGCCTCGCTGTATGGCCGGCCTACCTGACTGCGCCACTTCAGGATGTGTGCGGTGTGCTCGCGCTCGTGGTTAGTGAAGCGGCGGATGCGGAAGTCCACATCAACGTTGTGCTCGGCCCACACGGTTGGCGCGCGCAACTGTTCGTCGCTCAAGCCGGACAACTGCTCGATGACCCGCTCACGGCTGGCATCAAGGCGCTCCAGTAGCTCGGCCAGGCTGCGGAGTGGGAACGAGGTCTCCATCGGTGGAACCGTGCCCGCAGGCGGCGGCGACCACGGCTGCCCGGCATCTGCCAGCGCGACGGCATGGTCGATCGCCGCCAGATAGCGTTCCTCGACGTTGACGACATGGCTAAGGATGTGACAGAGCGACCACTCCCCCGGCGGCGCCAGCTCCAGGTCGGCGTCGCTTAAGCCGACCAGCGTGCCGAGTAGTTCGCCACGCTGCTCCTGCGCGGCCCCAAGCAACTGTTGGGCAACGCTTTGACGATACCCAGCAGCTGCCAGCAGCCGCGCCAGGTGCATGGTGTGCTCCTGCTCGTGCGCCGTCAGGTGCAGCAACAAGAACCGCGCTTCGTGCGGCACGCGCACCCAGGTTGTCATGCGCTGCAGGTGCTGCGGCGTCAGCCGCGCCAGGTGCTCGAACCGCTCGCGCCGCAGGGCGCGCATGTCGGCCAGGATCGAACGGACTTCTGTCGCCATGTCCGCGCTTTCAAATGCGCCGCTCCCCGTCGCACGGCAACGGGGAGCGGCAGCCTCCGCCTCGTCAGACGCGCTTGCCACGCACCGGCGGCAGCTGGAATCCGGTGACCCGGCCAGGGTTCGGCATCGGCCCAACCGGCACTTCGATCAGCACGGGGCCATCGTGCTTGAAGCCCTGCTGGATCGCCGCGCGCAGCTCTTCCGGCGTGTGCGCCCGCAACCCAAGCATGCCGTAGGCGTCGGCCAACTTCAGCATATCTGGGTTGAGCAGGTCGCTGGCGATCGTGCGGCCTCCATACTGCTCCTGCTGGATACGCTTGACGTTCCCGTAGGCGCCATCATTGAAGACGATCGTCACCAGGGGGATGTTGAACATGACGGCGGTCGAGAGCTCCTGCACGTTGTAGAAGAACCCGCCATCGCCGTTGAGCGAAATGACCCGCGTGTGCGGGTTGCCGACTTGTGCACCAAGCGCCGTGGCGAACCCGTAGCCCAGGGTCCCCTGGTAACCGGATGTCAGCAACGTGCGCGGCTTGTAAACTGGGAAGCCGTTGTTCGACCAGTAGCCAACCTGGGTGCTTTCGTTGATGAGGATACCGTCGCGTGGCAGCTCGGCGCGGATCGCCTCACCGAACGACGCCTGCGGTTGAATCTCGAAGAGCAGGTCGTCGACCCGTTTCTTCAGCGCGGTCAGCTCTTCCTTACGCGACGCGCGCTTCCCGGCGTGCCGGCTGAGCGCCTCGACGAGTTGCGTCAGCCCAAGCTTGGCATCCGCCACGATGCCAACCGCCGGCACAACGTTGCGCCCGACCTCTTCAGGGTCGATGTCCATTTGGATCACCGCGAGGTCGTCATCCACGCCCCATTGCGTCAGCGGCATGGTCAGGCGGGTGCCAACGGCGAAGACAGCATCGACATCCGCCCATAACTGGCGGCCAGCAACCATCGGCAACGCCAGGTAGTGCTCGGAGGAGACAGCCCCGCGCCCATTGCTGGACATAATCACCGGCGCCTGGAGGATCTCAGCCAGCTCCAGCAATTCCTCGGTCGCGCCGAAGACGCCACTACCGACGCAGATAACCGGGTTCTTGGAGGCGGCAAGTACCCGCGCCGCCTGCTCAATCAAATCTGGGTCGCCAGCCGGTCGGTCAATGACTGCCGGGTCGAGCAGCTCGACATCCGCCTGCCGCCCCATGATGTCCGGCGCCATCTCGATCTCGACCGGGCGTGGCCGGCCGGAGAACATCTGCCGGAACGCCTCGGTGACGCTCGCTGGGGCATCTTCCGGTGTGTCGATGCGCTTCGCCCACTTCGTCACCGAGCGGATCATCTCGACCTGGTTGGGGATCTCGTGCAGCATACCGCGGTTCAGGCCGATCAGGTTCGACTGGATCTGACCAGAGATGCACAACACTGGCGAGTTACAGGCGTAGGCGGTCGATAGGCCCGCTGTCGCGTTCAGCAGACCCGGCCCCGGCACGACGAGACACACACCCGCGCGCCCTGTCGTACGCGCGTAGCCATCTGCCATGTAGCTTGTGGCCTGCTCGTGGCGCGTGTGAATGACCTTGATTGCATCCTGCTCGGCATACAGGGCATCGAAGATATTATCCAGTTGAATGCCCGGCAGACCGAAGATGGTATCGACCCCGTGTCGTTTCAGCGATGCAACAATCGCCTGCCCACCTGTGAGTTTCGCCACGAACCGTCTCCTTCTCCACCCATCCGCGCCGCGCTCCGCTGGTTCCTGCTGTGCGGTCACGTACCTTGCACGACCAATGAGCAGGACCGCATCTTCCGGCCAGCACGCATTGTACAAAGGCTCAGGCAATGCCAGTCAGCGTCGCGAGCCACCAGCAGACGAGCGACATCACCGCGACGCCTACCATCAGAAACAACGAGAGGAGGAGCCAGGATAATCCCCAGCGCAGTGCCCCTTCGTTGGATGTCGATGTCGGGCCGGGTATCAGAAACTCATCATTGCCGATACGCGACGATCCACGCGGCGTATCGTCGTTACCAGCCGCAGCCTCAGGCTGCTCGCGTGATACTGGCTCTTCCACCTGGTCTCCTGCGATTCAAACGACACGTTCGTTTCGTGAAAATGATAACGAACATGGCCAACTCTAACGCAACGCTGCTGTCACGTCAGAACACGAAAACGGGGAAGGGGCCGCCCCCCTTCCCCATTCCCACCCGTTCCGCCCGCCCGGCGGTTCAGCGGCGATGATGTAGTCGCCGGCTATCTGCTACGGCACTGTCCGCGTCAAACCGCGTCATGGGTTCCGCGTAGCCCGCCAGAGATGCCGCAAAGCACAGACAACTTCTATCCTCGATAATGCCTATTATCTCCGGGTTGCGCGCGACGTCAACATCTGGAGCAGTCATTGGTCTGACCACTGTCGCAGGTGAGCGTGTATTCGAGAACTGCACGCAGACCCAATGTGTCTGGTAAGGTGATGCGTGCGAAGGGTGTTTGAAGCGGGAGGGGTGGGATGCCGCGTCACGTTCTGATGCTGTTGCTATCGATGTCGTTCTATTTTGGGCTTCTGTGGTTTGGCATCGTGGTGTTGCGGCAACCAGCCGGCACGACTGCTGCGGTGAGCCTGGTGACGCTCGTCCTGCTCAGCCTGGGCGTCACCTTTTCAACCGCGTCGCTGCGACGCGACCGACCCGATCAGGAAGGCTAACGCCACATGCGGCATGTTCTATTGGGGTTGGCGCTCGTGCTCCTGATGGCCCAGGCAGTCGCTTTTGCCCCACCGGCTCAGGCGGCCGCGAGCGATGTCACGACGATCCGCCGGTTTGACGTTGCCGACCGTGTCGCAGCACTCACCTTCGACGCTGGTTCTGACCGCGGCTACACGGTAGAGATCCTGAATACCCTCTCGGCACGCGGTATCAAAGCGACCTTCGGCATGACCGGGCTGTGGGCGCAAGCGAACCCCGACCTCCTCCAGCGCATCGTCGCCGACGGCCACACGCTAATGAACCACTCCTGGGACCATCCGTCGTTCCCCAGCCTGTCGTCGGCGGCGCGCAGGGACCAGTTGAAGCGCACCGAGGACATCGTGCGGCAGATCACCGGGGCCGAGCTGCGACCATACTTCCGTCCGCCCTACGGGGAGTACGACGAGGCCACGCTCGCCGATGTCGCCGCCGCCGGCTACACCTGGAACATCATGTGGTCGATCGACACTCTCGGCTGGCAAGGGCTGAGCGCTGCGGCAATCACCGAACGGGTCATCAGTGGCATCGCCCCCGGCGGGATCGTCCTGATGCACGTCGGCGCTGCCTCACAGGATGCTGCCGCTCTGCCCGGGATGATCGACCGGCTGGAAGCGATGGGCTACAGCTTCGCAACCGTGCAGGAGTTTGTCGAGGGCAACATTGCGACGGAACGCTACTTTCCAGAGACTGGGTTCACCGTGAGCGGCAACTTTCTGCGCTTCTGGAACCGCTTCGGCGGCCTGCCCGTCTTTGGGTATCCGATCAGCCCGCCATTTGAGGAAGATGGCATGCTGGTGCAGTACTTCGAGCGCAACCGCTTCGAGTTGCAACCGGGGGTCTGGCCGGAGCACTACGACGTGCTGCTTGGCCGGCTCGGCGCCGAACTGACGGCTGGTCGTGAGAACGAACCGCCCTTTCGCCCCGTGTCTGCAACGAGCGACGCAGCCTGCACCTGGTATGCCGAAACCGGCCACAGGCTCTGCTCCGGGTTCCGCGACTGGTGGTGGGCCCACGGTGGGTTGACGATCTTCGGGTTCCCGATCAGCGAAGAGTTCGTGGAGGATGGACGCATTGTCCAGTACTTCGAGCGGGCGCGCTTCGCGTGGTACCCAGAAAATACGCCGCCGTGGAACGTGTTGCTCAGCCACTTCGGACGCCAGGCACTTGATGCGCGCGGCGGCGCTCCGCACTGATCTCGCGCGTCGTCGGGCGTTGGGGATTCGGGGGTATCCCGCAGGCAACCCCAGTGTTCGTGAAACACAGCGTTCGGCCGTGTCTTGAACGCACTCGTGTTCCAGCCACCGTCCACTGGCGGGTCAAGGTCGCTCGCTGCATCAGAGAAGCGCGCTGTAGTCAAGGACGATCACTCCACTGGTCACTCGTCACTCGCCACTGGTCACTCACGAGCTTGTGCGATAGGGCAGGAACCCACGCACGACGTCCAGGAACGCCTCCGGTTCGTCAGCCATGACGTTGTGGCCGCTGTTTTCGAACATGCGCAGCTCGGCCTGCGGAATGCGCGCCGCGATCTCCTCCGAGAACTCGGGGGCGCATATCCAGTCGTGACGCGCGCCGATGACCAACGTTGGCGCGGTGATCGCATGTAGCTGCTCGGTGACGTCGTAGTCCCAAACATGCCGCTTGAGCCAGACATTTGAGGCTTCAGGTGAGAGGATGCCGCGCTTGCGAGCGAGCTTCGCCTTCTCCGGGTCGTGGGTGAGCGAGTACATCGGCCCCATCACGTCGAAAAAGTGGGCCATGTCCTCCTCATCGGCAAACTCGCCGTCGAGCGCACGCTTGACGACCTCCTGCTGCTCTGGCGTACCTCGTTCCGCGACAATCTCGCGCGCCCGCGCGACATAGCGGTAGCTCGGCGTCGTGACGACAGCGAGCAAGTGCGACACGTGCTGTGGATAGCGCACGGAGTACGCCAGCGCTACCATCCCGCCGAACGAGGCGCCGATGACGACGATCGTATCCAGACCGAGGTGCTGGCGTAGTCCTTCCATATCCTCGACGTAGTTCTCCATCGTATACGTGTCCGGGTGCGCCCGGGCGGAGCGCCCTTGGCCACGGTGGTCGAAATACACCAGCTGCATGCGGTCGGTCAGGCTGCCCATTGACGACTTGTAGCCGGAATGGTCTCCTCCTGGTCCACCGTGGATCAGGAACGCTGTCGGCCGCTCGACCACACGGTCCGGCTCAGCCCTCAACCCAACGCCGTCGATATCGAAATAGATCTCGGTATCGCGGATCCTTGCCTTCATCTCCTACCTCTCCCAGACAGCCACCGACCCCATGCCGGCGCACACCGGCATGGGGTCGGCAGGGAATGTCAGAACAGCGTTACGGGCGCATGCGCGGGTCGAGGAGCTCGCGCAACCCATCGCCCAGCAAGTTGAGCGAGAGCACGACGATCATGATCGTCGCGCCGGGGAAGATCGCCAGGTGTGGCGACTCCCGCAGGTAGTTGCGCGCGTCGGAGAGCATCGCGCCCCACTCCGGCGTCGGCGGCTGCGCGCCAAGCCCCAGGAAGCTCAGCCCGGCTGCCGCCAGGATCGCAATACCAACCGCCAGCGACCCCAGCACAATCACCGTTTGGATCACGTTCGGCAGCACGTGCCTGCCAATGATCCGCCCGGACTTCGCGCCGACCGCGCGTGCCGCCAGGACGTAGTCCTCCTCCTTCACCGAGAGGGTTGACCCACGCACAGTACGCACAAAGGCAGGGATAAACTCGATACCCACGGCGATCATGACGTTGTTGATACTTGGCCCAAGAATCGCCACGATCCCCAGGGCCAGTAGGATCCCCGGAAACGCCAGCAGCACATCAGTGCAACGCATGATGATTGCGTCGACCCAGCCACCGATATATCCGGCGCTCACACCGAGCAACGTCCCGACACTCGCACCGATCAACACTGCCAGGATGCCGACCCGCAGTGACACACGCCCGCCATACACGACGCGGCTGAAGGTGTCACGCCCGATCTCATCGGTACCCATGATGTGCTCGCGGCTCGGTGGCAGCCGCCGCGTGTTGACCAGGTCGATCGGGTCGTATGGCGCGATCAGCGGCGCAAAAATGGTGATTAGAACGATGATGAACAGGATCGTCCCGCCGACGATCAACCCATACTGGTAGCGCACGCGACCGAGGAACTTGCGGAACCGCGACCGGCTTGCCCGCGTGCGCAGCGGTTCAATCGTAGCGGTGGTGGATGTGGCAGTAGCGCCTTCGCGTATCTGTGCCATTAGCGGTACTTGATCCGTGGGTCGATAAACCCGTAGAGGATATCGACGAGCAAATTGACGGTCACGTAAATCAGCGCGGCGACCAGTGCAATGCCCTGGATCGCCGGCAAATCACGCGCGTTGATTGACGTAACGGCGAAACGCCCGATGCCTGGCCGCGCGAAGACCGATTCCACAATCACCGCGCCAGCCATCAACCCTCCAACCTGCAAACCGATGATCGTCACGACCGGGATGAGTGCGTTCTTGAGCACATGCACCGTCATGACCGTGCGGTCCTTCAGCCCCTTGGCATAGGCGGTACGCACGTAGTCCTTCCGCAGCTCCTCCAGCAGGCTGGAGCGGGTCACCCGCGCAAGCACGGCAGCCGCGGGGGCGGCCAGCGCGACCGATGGCAGGATCAGCGGCTTGATGCCACTCCCAGCCGCAACTGGCAACAAGTCAAGCTTGAGTGAGAACAGCAGGATGAGCAGGAGGCTGGAGAAGAACGTTGGGGTAGAGATGCCAACCAGCACCAGCGCCATCGTCAGGAAGTCGACGATCCGATGTTTGGCAGTCGCTGCCAGCATCCCGGCAGAGACTCCGACAACAGTCGCGACAAGGACTGCTGCTGCCGTCAGTTTGAGCGTCGACGGGAACACCCGCAGCACCTCGTCGAGCACCGGCTGCCTGGTGCGGATCGAGGACCCGAGGTCTCCTTGGAGGGCACTCCAAACGTAGTCGAGATACTGCACATATAAGGGCCGGTCGAACCCGAACTCACGGCGGAGTCGCTCGACATTTTCCGCCGTCGCCCGGTCGCCCAGCATAACAACGATTGGGTCTCCCGGAACCAGATGGACCATCATGAACGTGAGGAGCGTGACGCCGATCAGAACCGGGATAACCAGGACTACTCGCTTGAGGATGAACCGTCCCACGCGCTCTGCACCCTTCCTGGGTCCCGAAGCGATGCTGCCATTTGACCGGTGGAGCGGGCCCGACTTATCGGACCCGCTCGCAGTCCAGCGTCACATTGCTGTGCGTATCGCTCCGGCTGGGCCGACCTCCTTACAGATCGGTGATGTAGGCGTCCAGCAGATGCAGGTGGCCGTCCGGGTGCACCAGGTGGCCGGCGATACGTGGCTGCAGACCGTAAGTGGTCGACGCTTCGTACAGCGGCACATGGATCGCGTTGTCGGTGATCCACTTCTGGATCTCCATGTACAGCTCCAACCGGCGGTCGAGGTCCGGGTTCGAACGCGACTCGTCGATCAGCGCGTCCAGCTCTGGGCTATTGTTCTGGCTGAGCGTCAGGCCGGTGCCAATGTTCGACGAGTGGAACCAGATGAACACGATGTCCGGGCTGGCGTAGGCGTAGCCGATATAGCTCACCTCGTAGTTCCCGGCCTTCAGGTCGCTGATGACCGTCGTGAAGTCGGTCGTCTTGATCTCCATCTCGATGCCGAAGCTGCGCAGCTGCGCCTGGATCACCTGCGAACCATTGCTCTGCGCCTGGTTCCCGGAGATCGTCGTGAACGTGCACTTGAACTGCTGCCCGTCCTTGACGATCTTGTCGCCTTCCTTCGTCCAACCGGACGCGGCAAAGTACTCCAGCGCCTTGTCGTGGTCCATCTTGTACGCATAGTCGACAGAACCTGGCCACCAACCCCAGATCGACTGCGGCAGGACGCTATACAGGAGCCGGCCGTAGCCTTCGAGGGCAGCGTCGAGAATCGCCTCACGGTCGAAGATGTGGTTGAAGGCCTTGCGGATGTTGATGTCGTCGAACGGCGGCCGGGAGACATTGAACTCCATGAACGTCGCACCAGGCCGGAAGAACTCGATCGTCTCATACTTGCCAGTGTCTTTGATGCGCTGGATATCCGCCTGGTTGATTTCGATCTGGTCGACTTCGCCGGCTTCGAGGGCTGTCACAGCCGTCGCCGTCTCTGGGAAGATCTTGATGATCAGGTCTTGGATGTACGGCGGCCCCTCGTGCCCAGCATACTGCGGGCTCCAGGCATAGTCCGGGTTGCGCTCCATGACGATTTCGACGCCTGCCTCCCAGGAGACGAACTTCCACGGGCCGGTCAGGACCGGGTTCCGGCCATAGGCGTCGCCGGCCGCTGCTGCCGCTTCAGCGTTGAGGACCGAGCAGACTGGGTGAGCCATGTTGTCGAAGAACACGGCGTTCGAGGTGGTGTGCTTGAACTCGATGGTCTTGTCGTCCAGCGCGGTGATCGATTCGATTGGCCCGAGCTGGCCGATTGTTACCGCCGACTTGATCTCCGGGTCAAGCGCGCGGTCGTAGCAGGCCTTGACGGCGTTGGCATCGCAGACGGCGCCGTCGTGGAACTTGATCCCATCCTTCAGGATGAACGTCCAGGTCAACCCATCTTCGGTGACCTCGTAGCTTTCCGCCAGCGCTGGCAAGATCTCGCCCTGCGGACTCTTGTGGATCAGCGTGTCGCCGATGTAGCGATGCACCACGCCGGAGACGTATGCGCCGGTCTTGTGGGCGTCGAGGGTATCCGGCTCCTGACCAAGCACCAATCGCCACGTGCCGCCAACTTCGGCGGTCGCGCCGCCGGGGGTCGGCGTCGGGGGTGGCGGCGCAATCGTCGGCGTCGCCTGAGCAACGCTGCCGGTCGTCGCCGTAGGTTCAGCCGCACCACCAGTGGTCGCCGTTGGCTCAGCGGCCCCGCCCGTTGTCGCCGTCGGCGCCGCAGGGGCGCTGGTCGCGGTGGGGGCGTCGTCGTCATCGTCGCCACCACAGGCCGCCAGCAGTGGCGCGGCCAGTGCCATGCCCGCGCCAAGCGCGCCGGCGCGCACCAGCATCGAGCGACGTGTCAAGCGCGCACCCATGAGCGAGCGCAGCGACGTCCCAGAGATCGAGTCTCGCAGACTCATGACCACTCCTCCAGTTCCTCACACCAGCCAACGCCGACCGCCTGGCCGGCGGGTTGGGACCGCGGTTGCGTGTTGGCGCTGGGCCTGAGGTGCGCGCTCCATCGGCGGTTGTAGCGCGTTCTCCCCCCTGTGAAATTGCTCCCCCATGCGCCGCGCCGGCATCGCTCTCGTTGGTGCAGGTTGACAGGGGGTTTCCGCCCCGTCTCTGCGCCAAACGGCGTCGCGCTCGTCATCCGCGCTGCGATCCGGCGGTCTGCTCCCACGCTCACCAGTGCCGGCAGCCAAACCGGCAACGATGACATAGGGACAACCACTTCAGCCCAACAGCCTGCGGACTTCGGCTATGCTGACACCGGCACGCTAGCATGCCCTTGATAGCATGTCAACAATGCGCAACTGAGTCGCACCAGACGAGCCGTGCGAGCGCTGAATTGGAGACGACGACACACCATGCCGTCGATCGTTTGTGCTGATGGGGATGACGAGTACCTACGGATCCTGACGCCGGAGATTGAGCGCGCGATGACACTCCACGGCGTGTCGGTAACCTGGCACAACGGCGCCCCTACCTCCGAAGAGGATTGGCTGGAGCGCACCGCAGGCGCGGAGGGGTTGCTCCTGCTCTGGGATATCCCGGACAACGTACTGCGCACCCATCCGACGCTCCGTGCGATTTCCTGGGTCGGCACCGGCGTGGGGACGTTCGTCAACGTGCCGTTGGCGACCGAGCGGGGCATCGCCGTCTGCAACACACCAGGGTATGGCGACAACGCCGTCGGCGAGCATGCGCTTGGCCTGATGCTCGCGCTCGCGCGCAACACCGTTGCCCTCGACGGTGCGTTGCGCAGTGGCCGCTGGCCCCGCGATGAGGTACGCGGTTTTGAGCTGGGCGGCAAGACAGTCGGGATCGTCGGCCTGGGGGGCATCGGCACGCGCGTGGCGCGGCTATGCGCTGCGCTTGACATGCGCGTGCTCGCCTGGACGGCGCACCCCACCCCCGAACGCCTGCAAACGGCGCACGCGGTGTACGCGGAGCTGCCGGAGCTGTTCGCACAGGCAGACATCGTCTCGTTGCACCTGGCGCACACCCCGGAAACAACCGGCATCGTCTCAGCCGAACTGCTCGCGCGCATGCGGAAACATGCGATTCTCGTGAACACCGCGCGCGCCGAGCTGGTGGACCCCGCCGCACTGGTGGACATGTTGCGCTCGGGGCGCATCGCTGGAGCAGCGCTGGATGTCTTCGATCACGAGCCGCTCGAGCCGCACGACCCGTTGCTGCAACTCCCCAACGTCGTCCTGACCCCGCACGTCGGCTTCCGCACGCCGGAAGCAACTCGCCGCACGATCACGACAGCGCTGGATAACCTGCTCGGCTTCTTCGCTGG
Source organism: Chloroflexota bacterium (assembly GCA_003577355.1). GTDB lineage: Bacteria > Chloroflexota > Chloroflexia > Thermomicrobiales > CFX8 > CFX8. The sequence continues at coordinate 27,586 of QEUZ01000023.1, forward strand.
CAGCCCGCGTCATGTTGTCAACCCAGAAGTACTGCGCTGGTCGAGTGACCGGTGACGAGTGACCAGTGACCAGTGACCAGTGGTTTGATCGCCTGTATCCGAAGCACTCCATGATCTCGCAAGCGCTCGTCTCATCAGAGACGAGTGCATCCGACATAGAGGCGCACACCACGCGTCACTGGTCACTCGTCACTCGTTACTGGTCACTGGTCACTCGTTACTCGTCACTCCACTATGTCGCCGGAACAACCAGCGCATCCAGCGCCAGCACTCCCTTGGGCAAGACGACCACCGGATTGACATCGAGGGCGGACAGTGCGGGACCAAGACGCG
>QEUZ01000436.1 GCA_003577355.1 Chloroflexota bacterium
GCGATTGCCTACCCCGGCACCAATGCAATGCAGTTGGCGCACCCTGGCCCGCTGACCCGCACGGTGCGGGACGGTGCGCTGTTGATCCAGGCGGTTGCTGGGCCAGACCCGCGAGACCGCCTGTCCTACGACCTGGGGTTCGACTGGCTTGCAGCCTGCGATGGCGGCATCGAGGGGCTGCGCGTCGCCTGGTCGGCCGACCTCGGATATGCGGCAGTTGACCCGGAGGTGCGTGATATCTGTACCCGCGCGGCCCAGCGTTTGAGCGATTTGGGCTGTCATGTCGAGGAGGTTGATCCTGGTCTGCCAGACCCCTGGGACATCATTGACACGATCTGGGGCCCATCGCAGGCGGCAGCGCACTTGGATGACTTTGCGCAAGTGCGCGACCTGCTCGACCCCGGCAGGGTACCGATCATTGAACGCGGGCTGCGGATGTCAGCTGCTGACCTGATGCGGGCGCTGAACCAGCGCGATGAGTACCATGTCAAGATGCAGCAGTTCATGGCCAACTACGATCTGTTGGTGACGCCGCAGATGCCATCGACCGCGTTCCCGGTCGAGCTGGACTACCCGCCGGTGATCGATGGCAAGGAGATGTCGTACCTCAGTTGGACGGCGTTCACCTACCCGTTCAACCTCACCGGCCAACCGGCTGCGACGGTGCCGGTCGGGTTTGCGAGCGATGGCCTGCCCGTCTGCCTGCAGTTCGTCGGGCGCTGGCACGGAGATGCGACAGTGCTGCGCGCCGCTGCGGCATATGAGGAGATGGCCCCTTGGGCGCAGCACCGCCCACCGGTTGACTGACACGGTGCGTCGAGTACTGACCCGCTGGTACGTGGTGGCCGTGCTGGGCCTGTTGCTCGTGGCGTGCGGCGGTGGGGGGCGCGATACCAGCCCCACCGCCGATCGGTTCGTGCCCGGCGGTCAGACAGCCACGGTGCTCGTCATCACGGCGACGGCGGCTCCGCAAGCGAGTGTCACGCCCCTTGCCACTCCAACCTCAACCGCCACTTCGACCGCTACGCTGACGCCGCTGCCGACGGCTACGCTGGACCCAGCCGTCAATGCAGCGCTTAAGGCTGCCTTGTTGGCGCTCGATGACCTCGCCCCCGGCTTCCGCGAGCTCGAACCCATCCCGACAACCGGTGATACCGGACCTTGTGGTCATCCCGACTTCGCGCGCTCCGGCGCGAAGCTGGGCGAGGCCGAGGTGCGCTATCAGGCCTCGGAGCTGGGACCGTTCGTCCTGCAGAACCTGGTGCTCTTCCACGACCAGGATGCGCGCGATGCGTTTGACTACGCCAAAACCAGCCTGGATTGCACCGAGTGGACCGAGCCGGACGCCACCGGAATTCCCATGACATTTCGGGTGGAGCCGTTGGACACGCGCTCCTTCGGGGATGCGTCGTTCGCGGTGCGGGTGGAGCTGGATGTTGCAGATGTCGGGACTCTCGTGAACGATACGCTCTTCATTCGTGTCGGTGGCCTCTTGACGATCCTCAGCTATGCAACGGTTGATGACCCGGACATCGGGACACTGACAATACTCGCGGAACGGGCCGTAGAAAAGCTGCGCACTGCCCACATCCCGTAGCCATCGTGCTACGGCGTGCCAGACTGCCGGTCGTAGTTGCGCATGAGCATGCCGGTTGCAGGGCGCATGCCGTGGCGCGCGTAAAAGGGTTGCAGTTCCGGGTCGCACAGCAGGTCGACCATATAGAGGTGCGAGAGCTGGTCCAGCATCCGACGCACGAGCTCGCTACCGATTCCCTGGACACGGTAGGCCGGCAGCACTTCCAGCAGTGGGATGTAGGCCGCCAGCACGCCATCGCTGATGGCGGTGATGAAGCCGACGACCTGCCGGTCGTCCAGCGCCAGCACCACGTGGTCGCTCTGCTGGAGAAGGCGCAGGTGGGTTTCGGGTGAGGGTGGGTTCGGCCAGCCTTCCCAGAAACCGCCAGTAAGCTGGAAGGCGGCTACATCGCCCGGCGAGTTGGTGTAACGGACCACTGGCGAACTCCGATCATAGGAACGAGCGACCCCCCGGATTTCCCCGGGGGGCCGCTTCAGTGCTCTCGCGTCGCGCTTGAGCCGTCAGTACTGACGGAGGCTGCCTACGGGTTGATCAACTCGAGACCGAGATGAATCAGCACGTCTGGCAGCGCGGTATACCCGTCTTGTACCGCATGCTGATCGGCGATGAACGCGTCTTTCAACAAGTCGCCGATGACCGTGTACACCACACTGGCGTCCTGCGTCTCGAACGCGTCGCCCGATACGCAGTCGAAGGCCTCCGTACTGTCGGTCGCAGTAACGGTGTAGTTGCCTTCCGGCACATCGTGGAAGTGCACCCAGCCCTGGTAGGTGCAATCTGCGTCGAACACGTTGCCGTTTTGATCGAATACGATGACGAGTATGCCGTTGAGCCCTCTGATCTCGCCGTCGTCGTCGAACGTCACGTACACATCAAGCACACCGAGCAGGTGGTCGTCGGAGTAGTTCACGAGCTGGGTGACGTCCTCGCCCTCGATCGTGAACTCTTCACAGTTCCACTCGACGCCGACGTAGTCGACGTATTCGGGGCCGTATGCGTAGTACTCCCAGTACGCTTCCCAACACAGGGTGTATGTGCCTGGCGCCAGCGCAAGCCACAGGTATGGAAGCTCTCCCTGTGTCGACAAGTCATCGGCGCCGCCGACATAGACGGCCGGGAGTGTGCAGGTTTCGAGGAGCTCAGCCTCGTTGTCAGCTTCTGCAGCTTCGGCGCAGGCCCCTGCGTAGATCACAACGAGCATCGAGACGTCGGTCCACTCAAGATAGTCAGACCCGAGGCCGTTTTGGCCCTGCCCGACACAGTCGATCAGATACTCGCCGTCATAGTAGTCCAGCGGCTGTATGTCGCCGTCGATCTGGCAGAACGGCGGGACGAACCACTTCTCGAGGTAGCCCGGCGCCGCGCCCATGACGGTCGTCTCGTAGCCCAGCCCACCGATCACGGCGTAGTAGCAGCCAGCCGGTAGGTCGAACGACGCATCCCCGTTCTTGTCCGTCTCGGTCACGTACAGCGCACCGAGGATCTCCGCCGCTTCCTCATCGGTCGCCGGCCGGATGTACGGGATCGGGTACAGCGTGCTGCAGTCCAC
>QEUZ01000437.1 GCA_003577355.1 Chloroflexota bacterium
CGGCCAGGGCGGACGTGGCGGAGAGTTCGCGCGTGCTGCCGTCGCTGCCGTGGTCAGCCAGTACTGGGATGCACTGACTCCAGACCCTGCCGAGCGTCTTAGCGAAGCCCTGGAACATGCCAATGCGGTTCTGTTCGCCGCGAATGACCCTGAGGTTTCCAGCGCGCAACGCGCTGGCGCAACCTGCCTTGCTGCCGCGCTGGTGGGCGAACGGTTGCTTGTCGCCCACGCTGGGCGGTCGCGCGCCTACCTGCTACGCGCTGGGGCGCTACAGCGCTTGACTGACGACCACACCTGGGTCGCCGAGCAGGTGCGAGCAGGTCTGCTCGACAGGTCTGCTCGACCCGGACGAAACGCCGACGCACCCGCGCCGCAACATGCTCACCCGCGCGCTGGGTATTCGCCCAAGTGTGCCGGTGGACCAGCACAGTGTCGCACTTGCGCCAGGCGATATCGTGCTGCTCTGCAGTGATGGCCTGCACCGCTTTCTGGGGGAGGAGCGCATCGCTGCGATCCTGGGTGCGCCGGGGAGCGACGACCCTGCTGCAGCGCTCGTCGCGGCAGTAGCGGAGCAGCACGGGCGCGACGATGTGACGGTCGTCGTCGTCGCCGTGCAGCCCGCCGAGCGTGCGCAGTCCCCGGCAAGCGACTACCTGTCGCTGCTTCTCCGGGTCGGGCCGGAACTCGCGCGTGGGCTGGACGTTGACCGCACGCAATCGACGGTGTTGCACCGCCTGCTGGAGCTCACCGGCGGAGAGCGCGCGGCAATCCTGCTCACTGGCGCCGGGCCAGGCGGGGACGAGTTTGTGTTGCGTGCTGGGCACGATCTGGCAACCTCCGAGCAGCACGTCGGGTTCAGCCGCGCCATCGCCCGGCGTAGCGTGGCCGAACGGGCGCCAGTGTTGCTGGCCGACGCCCTCGGCGCAGCCCTGAGCGAGCCAGGAGCTGGCGACCGCAGCGTTGTCATCCAGGGGATCCGCGCGGCCGTCTGCGTGCCGCTGCGCTCCGGCGACGCCGTATTGGGCGCACTCTATGTCGATTCGCTCAGCCAGGCTAACCGCTTTGATGCTGCAACCGTCGACCTGTTGGAGGCGTTTGCCGCATTGGCCGCCCCAGCGATCGAGAACGCGCGCCTGCACGCCGAGCTCAGCGGTCGCACGCGGGAGCTGGAGGCGGTCCGCCACACTCAGGACTCACTGGTGCGCTCCCTCTCCAGTGCGCTGGTGGCGCTCGACGCGCGCGACTGCATCACCGAGTGGAACCCGGCTGCCGCCGACCTGTTCCAGGTTTCCCGTGAGGCGGCGCTCGGCCGGTCCCTTGGGGAGGTGACTCCGCCGGGCGTGGCGAACTGGTTGATTGGCATGCAGGTGCAGGCGGAAGCGGGCGACCGCTCGTTGATCCTTGGGAACACGTGGGATGGCGCATTCGGCGCACGCGCGCGGGTGGTGCTGGCTGGCCGCGTCGCCCGCATCCACGATGGCTCCTTCGATGGGGGCCATGTATTCATCATCAACGACCGTACCGACATCACCCTGGTCGAGGAAGCCCGCCGCGAGCAACAGGCTGCCCAGGAACGCCAGCGGGCGCTCTTCAGCCGCTATCTCGCTCCGGCAGTGGTCGAACGGGCGCTGCGCTCGCCGGATGATGTGCAGCTTGGCGGTGCGCGCCAGCAGGTGACGATCCTGTTCGCCGACGTGCGCGGCTTCACCGGCTACTCCGAAGCGCACTCCGCTGAAGCCGTCGTCGACGCGCTGAACACCTACCTTGCGCTGGCAACGAACGAGATCTTTGCCCAGTTCGGCACGCTGGATAAGTTCCTCGGCGATGGCGTGATGGCGATCTTTGGCGCGCCGTTGCCGCTGGAACAACACGCCGCAGCCGCCGTGCGGGCGGCACTGGCCATCCGCGAACGCGCGCTCGCCTTGCGGCGGGAACGTGGCGCGCCGTTCGCATTCGGTTTCGGGATCAACACAGGTGATGCCGTTGTCGGCAACATCGGCGCCCAACAGCTGATGAACTACACGGCGATCGGCGACACCGTGAACGTTGCCAGCCGCCTCGAAGAAGCCGCGCGGGCAGGCGAAGTGCTGATCACCCAGGCGACCCTCGATGCCTGTGCCGGTGCGTTCGCCGTCGAGGAGCTTGGACCGCTCTATGTCAAAGGCCGTGCTGAACCGATCGCCACCTATAAAGTCATCGCTGCCAACTGATGGCCCGCATGCCTCCCAGACTCATGCTAGAGTAGGCTGACCGACTCGGGGGACTGAGACGAGGTAGCCGAACGATGCCATTTCCGACAGCCGCCGATATCGATGCGCTATTGGAGCGTTTGGAACGTGGGCCAGCTCGCTATGCCGCGCTGTTGCGTGGGCGCGATGAAGCGGAGCTGACCCGGCGCCCCGCGCCGGACGCATGGTCGCCGCGTGAAGTGCTGGCACACGTGCGCGCCGGCGACGACTTGTTGACCAACCGGCTCTACATCATTCTGTCACGCGACAACCCGCCGTTTATCGAGGTCGATGAACGACGCTGGGGCGAGGTGGCAGGCTACGTCGACTACCCGCTCGATCTCTTGCTCGATTCCTACGCCCTGCGGAGGCGGGAGCTGTTGCTGATGTTGCGGCGGATCGAGCGCAACGCCTGGAAGCGCACCGGCGAGCACGCCAAGCGTGGACGCATGACCGTCTATACCATTGCCCGGCACATCGCCGACCACGAAGAAGAGCATCTCCACCAGATCGAAGCAGCCCTGGGCGCGCACGCTTGACCAGGGCGACCCGGTCTGCTGCACGCTCATTCGGCGACAATGTGGCTGGCCGATTAGTTCCGGCTCCGGCGGGTGCGCCGTGGTGAGGCGGGAGGGGGTGTCGTGTGCTGAGCCAGATTGACCATGTCATTCTTGCAACGGCCGATTTCGAGGCTGCCTCGCAGGTTTGGGGCGAACGCCTCGGCTTTCGCCTGACCGACCCCGGCGGTCACGCAGCCTACGGCACGCGCAACCGTGCTGTGCCGTTCCCAAAGGGCTACGTCGAATTGATCACCATCGTCGAGCCGGAGGTTGCCGCGCGCAGCCCGCTGGGCCAAGCGTTGGCGGCGGCGATCGCCGGGCCGGAGCGCTGGTTCGGTTTCGCGCTGGCCAGCAGCGATATCGAGGCCGATGTCGCCGCGCTGCGCGCCGGTGGCTCGTCGGCGACCGAGATCATGCG